>NZ_CP098515.1 GCF_023703775.1 Haloplanus sp. GDY1
AATGTTAGAAATTCAATTATCGTCAAGGGCGTTCACTCGGGATTGGGCGGATAATTCACTACCGAGATACACCAGATTACTTGCCTAACATCATGACCTCTGATCCACGCTTTCGTGGTTGGAACGTAATCAATCAGCACGGTATTTGGGCTACAATTCAATGCCCTGAGTGCGGTACCGAACAGATGGTTAACAAACGAGCCCCGGTAGCGACTGAACCTGCTGAGTGTTCTGAGTGTAGAGAAGTGGCAGAGTACGACCACTCCGCTGGACTTGCGCTTGTCTTGGTGGCTGTCGGTCTTCTGTGTGCCATCGCTCGCAAAGGTTGGTTACCAAGGATTGCGAATAGTCCGTCTCGTTAGAATGACTCGCTGGATTTGCCCATTAGACTGTGTAGCTAATCCGATCATCCAATCTATTCAGTTCATCAACCTGGCTATCTATTCCAGCTAGGTATGATGACTGGACGGTATAGCTATACTACTCAGCTATACCGTCTGACTTAGTTTTATGGATACTCCCTGTCGTTGTAGAGCTATGCTGGCCTATACGACGTACTCGGAAGCGGGCGGCGTCGGTAAGTCCACACTCGCGGCGAACCTTGCTGTCGCGGACGCACGCGCAGGCCGAGACGTACTGGTCGTCGACTTGGATCCCCAAGAAGCGTCAGTTTCGTACCTCCTTGATGTAGGCGAGCGCCGGAGCGATGCGCAGGCCGATTCCCTCGTTCGACACATGGTCGAACGCGAGCGAGGCCCGTTCGAAGATCTCATCGAAACCAGCGAAGGCGTCGATGTCATTCCGGCACACAATAGCCTCGAACAGCTCGACCGGCATTTGAGTCGACGAGAAGAGGAAGCGAACGACTTCGGTGAGAACTGGAATCGGAACGTCCAGTTACTGCGTGTCCTCCGAGACAACGGCATCCACGAGAAGTACGACACCCTTATCGTCGATCCGCCGGCGACGGCTGATGTCAAATTATACAACGCCATCCACGCCACGCGCTCGCTACTTGTGCCGTTTGAACCATCGGGTAAGGGCCGAAAATCCGTCGACGGACTCGAAGATCTCGTCCCTGGCCTCGAAGAGAACCTCAACATCAACGTGGGCGTCCTCGCAATCGTCCCCAACCGCTTCAAGGGAACGAACGACCAGCAGGATATGCTCGACGACATCAAGAAACGGGAGTACGATATTCCGGTTGTACTGAATGAACGCGGATCACTATTCGAGGGCTGCTGGCGACAACAGTGTTCGGCGTTCAAATACATCGAAGAACATCGATCCCGGAAGCGAGATTACGAATTAGAGACTCTCGAACGGATCGAGCAACTTGCCGATCACCTGTGGAAGACCGTGGAGGCTCCAGCATGAAATCCGGCGCTGGCGACGATCCATTCGCTGAGGATAGTTCGGAGGCAGAAGATACGTCCACGGACGCGGATACCGACCAGGACGGTGGGGTGTCAGAGGAAACGCAATCGGTTTCGGAATCGAGTTCGCCGTCTCTCAGTGGTCCAAGCGGTCAGGCACAAACTCAGTCTCTTCCTTACAAATACAGACGCGATTCGGTGAAACAGGGGCGGAATCAGCAACCGGTCTTCCTACAGTCTGAGACTGAAGAACTGATCGAGAAGACCATCGATCGTATTGAGGAGCGCTTCGACGAGAATATCTACAAGACCGATGTCGTCGAGGCGATGTTGGTAGCCGGGGGTGAAGGAACGACGCCGGAGGCCGTGCTACAGCGATGGGGTTATGGGATGAAAAATCGGTGATGTATCCTCTTCGGACGCTGGGCGTCAAGCCCTAACTCGGCCTTGTAAAGCGACCTCTTACCCTCTCTCGGCAACACTCAGATAGAGTGCGTAGTTTCCGGTCTGCTCTCCCGTCTCCTTATCCTCAGTTTCCTTCAGATTGATTTCCACACGCCGACTGTAGTCTTCCATCTCCACGATCCAACTGAAGAGTCCGGCGACTGTTTCAATAAATTCTGCATGACCCGTGAGACGAACCGTCGAGATATCGGTGGGGAACGTACTTCCCGTGAAGTCACTCGGTTTTTCGATGGTCGCTCGTCTGAGTTCGCTTGCAGATGGGCGATCGAGATCCTCGAGCCATTCCATCGCGCTGGCTTTCTTCACACTACCGGACCCCGTCGTAGGCAACTGTTCGAGTTCTGTGTTCGGTGACTGATTTGTGTTCTTTTCCGGTTTTCCTGAGCCGGCTGATCCCCTGTTCGTCCGCTCGAACGATGCTCCACACTGATCACACTCGCCACTGGCTTCGTTGGCTGGCAGGAGGGCACCACATTCTTCGCAAAACTTCATGCTCACTGGGTTCTCTGCGTCTGGATTTTTAAATTGGAGGGGAAGGGGGTTTTCGATCTGTCGCATCCCAGCACGGTTCCGTGTGATTGACTCTCTCCCTTCGAACTCTGATTTCGTGCACAGTAGTTGAGACCCGCTCTCTCAATGCACGAGTGCTGGGCGAGGACCTCCCAACGTCCACTCACCGCTCGGAGGCCTCGTCGATCGCCGTGGCGAACTCCTCGACGCGCTGTGACCCGACGAGAACGTCGCGACGGTTCGAGCTCAGTTTTAGTATAGCGATATATGATTTATATATGGGTATTTTGGTCTGTTAGGGTCTCTAAGGCTGGAAATGGGCATTTCAGGTTGTTTTCTACTTGTTCATGATTACACGAATAATCACGACCAAATTTTAGTACCCCACCGCTGTCGGTGAAGCACGAATGCTGCAATCGGCTCAGAAAGACGCTTTCCCCGGGGTAGAGCCGTCAAGAACAGGGCTCGAGATTTCTTTGATTCTATTCAGCCGAGTCCGTGGAGATAGCGGGGGCCGTTTTCCTGATAGACCAGATGCCTGTGACCTATATGACCACAAAGTACGAATGGTGTTCTATGACTGGAGGTGAATCGAGCTCCGAGGACCCGATGAAACGCCAACCCACGGGTGAAGACCGGGTGCGGATGGTCGCCCGGCAGGTTTCAGAGCCGCGGACAGCAAACTGGATCGCCTCCGAAGCGGACTGGTCACACGGGCCGACTAAGCGCGCCCTCGAACGGCTCGTCGACGACGGCATCCTCCACCGTGACGACACCGGGGCCCACACGACATATTTCCCCGATTATCGTCGTCAAGCGATTACGGAGGCCATACGCCTTCGGGACAGCGACCACACCGTCGAAGACCTCACCCAACGGCTGACCGAGATGAACGATCAGATCCGAGGATGGAGGAACGAGTTCGATGTCGGGTCACCGAGCCAACTTCGCTGGACGATCGTTGATCAGGTACTCGACGTCACCGAAGAGGACCGTCGCCGAGAGATTGCGCGTGAGTGGGAACAGCTCCAGCGGCGAATCGAAATTGTGGGGTTTGCATCCGGGAGTGGGACTATCTAGCCCCAGCGACCGAATGTGGGGTCCGGAGATGACGGACCTCGTTCTCCGCACGTTCGTTGCTGCCAAGTGAATATTTAGGTCTATTCCGATTCACATATAATGTTTTTATAGTAGTGGTCCGTGATACGGCATATGAACCGTGAGACGGATAGTTCGAATTCGTCTGGGGCAGCTATTTCTCTTTCAATACCCCCTTCAGATCCGACTTTATTCAAACATAAGGCGACGAGCGACGTCCTTCTCTTTTTAACAAACCACCGATTCAGTGAATTCTCACTGCGAGAACTCGCGACACAGATCGGGCACTCACACCAGTCCGTTCGGCGGGCAGTGAACGTTCTCAGCGCGAACGACCTGGTCGTCGAATCGCCCGAGAGCAACCAGCGACTCGTCCAGATCAACAGACAGCGTCTGTCGATTCCAGACGATCCGATCCTCCGGATTCCCCAACCAGAGTATCACCAACCCGTCAAAGCCGCGGTTACAGAGCTCCGTGAAAACATCAACGACGTCGTGGGCATCATCCTCTATGGGAGTGTCGCTCGAGGCGAGGCTGACCGACGGAGCGACATCGATCTCTGGGTGCTAACCCGCTCTGAGCGAGCTGAAAGCCAACGAGAAGCGAACGCCATTGCCCGTGATCTCGAAGACACGGAGTTCGATGGTGACCGATACGCCTACGATATCGATGTCGAGGCTGTCCAGGCAATCCCGGCGTACACCGAAGATATCCGAGAGATCGTCGTTTCGGGGATTCCGGTCTACAAGACGAATGACTTCGAAACCGTCGAGAACCTCCTCTTGGAGGAAGGAACTGCTGATGAATAGCGATGTGTCGACAGCTACTGTACTCGTGTAGAATTGTACCCATGTGTTCACACATTGGGGAACAATTTATCAAACTGGGCCGTGTATCTCCTGTTATGAGTCAGGAATCGCTCGACGATACGATCAAATTCCGTGCTGGTCCGCTTAAAGAAGCGGCAACCGAACTGGATTCCGTCCATTTGGGTGGCATCAATATCAGCGAACTCGCACGTGAGGGGCTTACGCAGATGCTTCAGCGATCGATGACGGACGACGACAAAATCGCGATTTACGAGCGCTATTCGGCAGGTGACCTCTCGGAGGACGCTGCTCGAGTACTCCTCGGTGACGAATTCGACTTCCTCGAAGAGGATATTGACGCCTTCCGTGAGGCTGCCACTGACGACACCAGTGACTATCTCGTCTAAATGGCTAACGCCGACACACGGTATCCGATTCTCGTCGATACGGACACATTGATCGCTGTTGCGAATAGCTCCTTGTGGACCCAACTAACGAAACACGTCGGTCTCACGACGACGAACGTCTGCAAACAGGAACTCAAGCGGCACGCCGAAAACACGCGCGAGACCGCACCAGAGGGAAGCCGCCCATACCGGCTTCATTACGGGAGCCGTACCGCGCTCGGGGCGCTTGAGGACGACGAGACACCGCTTACCCAAGTGACGAGCGTCCCCCGGCCCCACGGAGCGGATGCTGGCGAGGAATCGCTCCGACGGGAAGTGGTACAGAATCCCGAAGCTATCGACTACGTCATCTTGATGGACGCAGCCGGCCGGCGTTCGATTCGCCGCGCTGTCGACGACCAAGACGGAGATATCCGTGTTGTGACTCCGCCGTTTCTGTTTTATATACTCTACGACAACGAGCTCATTTCGCGTCGTGAGTTCTGCGAAGCGTGCGGAGAGCTGTTGGAACGTGAGGGCTGGACCGGATACAACGCCGTGAAGGCTGCGTGGGAAGGGATTCCGATTGATTGTAGCGATATTCTGGACAACCACCTGCTCCCCTGACGAACCAGTATGAATCAGAACACCTCATCGACACACGATGGTACGACACCGCTCACGAGTTCCTTCCAGCGCTACCTCCAAGACAAAGGGAAAGGCCGCGGTGGGGACGGTGGGAACTATCGACGAAACGCTGCACGCGAGCTCGAGCGGTTCGCCGAATGGGCCGCCGGTGATCGGGGTAACGACGACTGGACCGGGATCGTCCCCAACGACGTCGACCGTGACCCCACCTTCGACGATCTCGATGAACGCGTCTTCCGCGAATACGCCCGGCATCTTGTCGGCGATCGGGGACTCAAACAGAACACGGTACAAACCTATTATCGCTATATCTCTGCGTGGTGTGGCTGGTGTGTCAACGAGGGCTATCTCGAGGCGCACTACGCCCAGCGGGCGAGTGCGATGGCGCCGCTGCCTGAAGACGACGGCCGCAAGCCCGGCGACCAACAGGCCTGGACATCCGAGCAGCGCCACGCTCTCACCCGCTACGTCGACGAACGGGCCCGTGACGCCGTCGAGGCGTACACGACACTCCCAGAGGATACTGACCCACTCGACAAGCAGCGAGCCCGCTACGCGGCGCTAAAGGCGGCTCGTGACCGGGCGCTGGTGTTCGTCCTCGCGTACACCGCCGTTCGGGTTGGGGAGCTCCTTCGGGACCCGAACGACCCGCGCCGGCGCGGCGTCCGCTGGGAGGACCTCTCCCTCGACGACGGGAGTATGGACGTCTACCGCAAGAAACAGCAGTGGGACGCCGCGAGCCTCCCTGACCCGGTGATCTCGCCGCTGCGGAGCTACCGCCAGCTGATGGACCCACCGACGGAGCGCTGGCCAGTGTTTCCGACGTTCGATCAACGGACGCTCGCAGAACTCGTCGAGGAAAAGCTAGCCGACCGAGGGGAACGCCCAGAAGCGATTACTGAGCGACGTGAAGAATACGCTCGCGACCTCCTGCTGGCGCTCGATGAGGACATTCGGCCGCCGTCGATCACGACGGACGGTGCACGGTCGATTCTCCAACGGCTCTCGGAGACCGCAGAGATCGATATCGACCATCCGAAACACGATTATCTCGCGCCGCACGGTGGTCGACGTGGGATGGGGGAGGTACTTGTCCGCGCGTTTGGGTACACGGTGGCTGCCCGGTACCTGGACAATTCAGAGGAGATGGTGCGAGAGCGGTACTCGCACATTGAGGCCGGCGAACTCGGCGACGTGGCGACAGAAGCTCTAAACGAGATTGATTCAATCTCAGGGCACTCCGGGAATCAGTAACGAAATTGCTGAATCAGAAGGATACAGGCCTGTAACAGCAAATTCTCAGTACCTCTAACCCGTAGCTTGCAGTATGCCCCACTGCCCGAATTGCGGAAGCCAGGTCAAAGAAGTTCACCACTATTGCGGATCCTGTGGACGGGCGTTATCCGATATTGCAGAGTCGGAAACCGATCCACCGATGGCGATTGATAGAGAAGGATTCCTGTCGGTACGCTCGCTTTCCTACGTCAACGAACTGCTGGAGGGAGAGCGAGAACTCGACCATGACTCAGTTTCTCACACGCAGTTATCTCGGGATGTGAGCGCAGCATTTGCTGATTTTGCTCGATTAGCGATGGTAAATGATCTCGATCTTCTCCAACTATGGGCTGGTGGTTCGAACACGGATGCGCTGAGTATGTCCGTCGACGATATGAACAGCAATCAGTTCCGAGACTGGCTTGCTGCCATTGGACTGGGACGAACTCTTCGGATGTACGATGATGCGCTCCACACTGAATTCGAGGACCAGTTCAACGACAGATTACAGAAGTTGATTGAGTTCGCAAATGAGGAACTCGACGACGAAGAATTCTCTGAGTAGTTCTTTGCTGCGAGGACTGTCTCGATTCTGTCGACAAAGGGTGCTACCTGAGAGTAGGCTACTTTCGACCGAATCGGAATTCCTCGCGCTATCGTGGAAGTAGCTTCCGCTCGGGATGCCTCAGATCTATTCGAGCGCTACTCTGTCGATGCTGCTGGGAGCCGGAAAACGAAAATCAGCCTAAGAGCGATTCTTCACTCGGTTCACGATCTTCCTCCGCAAGCAACTTCTTGCGAGCTGAGTTGACATTTGACCGAACAGCGTCCTCGGTGACGCCTCTGATGTCGGCCCACTGAGCGATGGTGTAGCGCTCGGCCTCTTCGACGACGGTCCAGTCGACCGCTTCGTGAAGCGAGCAATCGCCTGCCACCAACTCGGCGATCCGTTCGAGGAAATCCTGCTCCTCCCAGGCGAGGGCGACATCTTCGAACCGGTGCTGGTCCCGATCGTAGACAGCGAACATCTGGACGGCGCCGTCGCGCTCTAGGTCAGCACGAACGTGGGCCGGGAGTGCCTCTAGCGCAACCTCCGGAAGCGGATACGCAGGAACGTCGTGGAGTGAAGCGACATCGAAGGGGGTCAGGCCTCGGTGTGAGACATCGCCAAATTTCATCAAGTATCCTGTTTCCGAGGCGAGTTGCGTCCGCCCTTCGAGCAGGTTCTCAGTCAACTCTGGATAGTCGTCTCGGTCGACCGAGCCGGTCTTGAAGATCGTCACGAAATCACGGTCGCCGCCACTGGGTGGATGTGCTCCCATCAGTCGTCACCTTCTGGTATGTGATAGCAATTCGTCAGTATGGACTATGAGTCTGGCCCTCCGATGAGTGGTCCTTTGGGGCAGGTTCCCGAAGCGACGCAGCACGATCGGCAAGCATTTGGAGTACCCAACGTCGGCGTCGATGCTGGTTCTCGTGAGCAACATACGCCCGAACAGTCTCGATGTCGTGCATACAGGCGACGCCGGCGCGGATGAGTCGTAAGTGGTCAGTCTCGAGGAGCGTTTCCGGCGGGAGTTCCTCGAGAATTCCGCCGACATTCGTTCTGCTCACGTGTACCGCCCAAGCGACTCAATTGGCTCGCTCCGTTCGATTAACGTTACCCCACAGAAGCGAATTGCTCGGATTCGTGGGGTAACGAAGCTCTCAGGAGCGCATCCTGCTCGCGAACCAATCCGTCGGGACGGGTGGCTGGGCTGCGATGATCGGTTAGAGGGATCCGTATGGTTGGTGGAATCAGTCATCGGTTATCTGATGGCCGCGTCTGATCAGCCTCCTCGTCCCGTTGTCATCGATAAACCGCCAGCAAACAGAGATCAGTCTATCAATCCACAAGCATCACAGCGGCTCGGTGACGAACACGCCCGAGTCGTGAATGAATGGCCCTTGAATACTCGCCGTTAGTGCGTCGGGCCGGCCTCCCTCGAATCGTCCCGTGATGCTGAACGAAATCGCCCACGGGCCCAGCCCCGCCGGATTGTCCGGAGTCCGGCAGGAATCTACCTCGCGGGTCTCAGCGTACACCCGGGCATGACGACCGTCGACGATCACGGTTTTGAGCCTGATGGTGTCACACTCCCACTCAGTGTGACCCCGTCCACGAATCTCGAAGCGAGTGCCTTCAATATCGACAGAGAGCTGATCGTCCAGCCGGAGCCTACTGTCACGCTGGCGTTCCTCGCCCATCCGGACGGTTACCCCTGATAATGTGAGCCCGTCGACGGGATCATCATAGGGGGCGTCGTTCCTCGAAGAACTGTCGACCGGCCCGTCGGTCTGAATCGCAGGCTTCGACGCTTCGTCTGTGGACTGGTCGTCGGTATTCTTCGAACCCACCGACAGCGAGTCAGATGGCGTCGTCGAGGTTGGATCCTCGTCAGGAGCGGTAGCCGTTGAAACCTCCGCCGATGGCGGCTCGTTGCGACGATTTTCAGGTGACCCGAGGATGTTCGTACAGCCAGCGAGCCCGCTGACTCCGGCAGCTGCGACGGCACTCAGCACACGTCGGCGGCAAGGCCCGGATCGGGGCGACAGTCGGTTCGACGGGGATGTTTCGGGAGGGAATCGTGTCGGTGTCTTCATCTTGAATTACTTTCTTGATGGGATGCTGACTGCGGGTCGAACGCATACGTCGGCCCAGTAATCTGAATCGAGGTCCCCTGGACGATGGCGTGGCGCTCCGCGGTTCCATGAGGAATCTCGAGAATCCATCGCGCCCGTCCGGAGTAGCGCGTGAGCTCGTCGTCGGGAACTCCGGGTTCGGGGGCTGCTGAGTGGACCGCCGTGACGGTTCCCGATCCGTCGATGAAGACGACGTCGATTGGATAGTCCATCGCACGCATCACGATTGCCCGGTCGGCAGCCTCCTGGTCGTAGACGAACAGCAGACCGGTATCGGCGGGAAGTGTCTCGGTCCCGCTCAGGCCCTGGTAGCGCTCGGAATCTGTGTCGGCCACCCAAACATCATACACCCACAGGATCCGCCCACGTTGGTTCTCAAAGAACACCCGGTGAGTTGGCGGTTTATCGTCGACCACCGATGACTCGAGTTCCGCTGGTGAAGCCCCAGCTCCCAACAGGAAGACGGTGCCGGCGACAACGAAGACCGTCGCACCAATCACTAACGCCGCGACAACCGTCGCTCGGCGTTCGAATATTGGGATGGGAGTCCCGGCTGCCTTCTCGCAATCAGGCGAGTCGACAGTCGGCACAGCGTGGGTTGAGTTGTCCATCGCCCTGTGAGACCGATAATCAGTCGTTCAGGGACATGAACATTCAGAGTGTGCGCACTGCGCACAGTCCTAGCTACTGGCTCAGAGACACTGGGTATTCTGCTCGGAGAACGGTGGTTAACTGTGGCTCGGCAGCTGTTGAGACGGATCTTTCGTCTCTCGTGGGAGGCTGTCTCGAACTTTCCCGGGGCGCCCCGTCCTCTCAACAGCCAGAATTCGAGCTCTCATAGGACCGACTCACTAGTAGATCCCAATTGTCCACAACGACGGCCGTCGGCGTGCCTACTCTTCGGGAATTGTGACTCGAAGGTTTCCGGCAACCTCGTACAGCCACCCTGAATTCAGAAGCTGATCGATCGCATAGTCCGCATCATCCGGGTTGTCCGGGAAATCCTCGTGGGCAACTAACTCCTCGCGAGCGCGGTTGCGGGGCATTCCCTCGTCGTGATCGCCTTCCGTGATCTCCGTCGAGAGGATGTCGTATCCCCGCTCGATCCAGTCGGGTAACGACCGCGGCTTATCTGAAAACATGATCCCTCATACTCGAATTACTCGTCACGGTAGTTCGTTCTCTGTTGGTGTTAAACGACCGCAATTTGTCTGACGCTTGGCTGACGGAGACCTCCGATGAGCTGTCTGCGGCAAGAACGACTCAGTGGATATGAGTTACCCCACGGATTCAAATATCCTGTTTCGTGGGGTAACCAAGACGGCCCGTACGTTTCAGTCCCCCCACAAAGGAGTCATCAATGGAGCTCTGAACCGGTCCAAGGCGAGTGTCGACTGGCAATTGCCGGGGTCACAAACCGGCGCGCCCGATGTGGAACTTCCAGTCCTCGAGTAACGGGGAGGAAGATCGAGTCTTCTCCGCCGGCGACGATGGCGGCGAGCAACTCGTGCTTGCACAGCACCCGCCACGGCCGGTCGTGTTTGTACGGACACGAGCAGACCAGCCCGTCTGACCAGGGCAATAGCGGATATCGGCTTCCGCTGGCGTAATCTCCCACCAGCAGTGGAGCCGGGAGGTCGATTCCGAAGTTGCTCGGTCCCGGCGAACACTCAACGGCGCTCGAGGAGAGATCGCGTTCGTGAACAACGAATCGACCGGAGATCTCGTGTTCTCGTGCGACCGTCCGGATGTCAGCCCCGTCGTCGACGACGACCATCCCGACGAATGCGTTGTACTCAGTAAGTTCGTCGATGTCGGCGCTACGTCCGACCGACGGCGATAGAAGCGAGCCGTACGAGGAACGTTTGAGGACGTGATAGAGGTTCATCCATGGGATGACTGTCGAGTACCAGCGTTCGCGACGGATCTGTTCATCCTCGAGGGCAGTAGATAGATCATCAGCCTCCCGGCACGCCTGCAGTCGGTGAGCAAGAAACGCGGGGACATCGTCCAACTCCGCCGACGGATCTGCCTCGATGCGGTCGTAGTACCGCCGTTCCTCGACGAGGGTTCGCCGACACGATTCCTCGGCATACAGCAAGCCGAGCGGCTTCGATTGGCCTGCCTCTCGCCACGGATCAGCTTCGCTGGAATCGGCCGTCCACGGGTTGTGCTGGTCGAGGAGCTGTGAGCGATGAACTGGACCCGCGGTCATGAAATCGAGTCGGATGCGATGCTCGATCGGTTCGATGGTCGGAGGCTCGTCGTCAACGTCGTAGCGATGCTGCTGATCTGTCTTCGCGAGCGCTCCTGGCGGGAGTGAGAGCGGCGGAAGGCTCCCGTTGCCAGGGTGAATTCGTCGTGTCGTCATGACCTCACTCTCCTGTGGAGGATAAATCGGGAACGAGACCGTACCGGGAGATTAGGTCAGACGGTGGTGTTGAACTTCTCGATAGCTGATGGGTTTCGGCGGTCCTGCTGAATACAGGGCGAGAATCGCTTAGTATAGACGAAAGACCGCTCCGTATAAGCGAATGGCTTAGTGGGTAGATACAAAGATTCGCTTATGCGATCTCCCCCCGACACGTGTTCTGTGTGCGGAACTTCAGAGTCGTACAAAGCCCGATACACAACCGGGGGTGGGTGGCGCATTTCGTACTATGTGTGCGAACAGTGTGGACGACGATTCACCCCCGAACGTGATTCGGAAAAAGACTGAATTGCTGCGGTCAGTACGCGAAATCGCTGCCGCATATAAAACGCGAATCTCGTGTGAAGTCTCTCTCACCCTGAAGTATGAGCAGTGGACACGAACAATCAAGCCGGTTCGCTGAAAATGTGACCGATAAGATGCCTCTCACCGGCGACTCGACGATTCTCGTCCCCGTGGACGTGTCGATCACGGAACCACCCGACCAGGTAATCCTTGATCTGTTGAAGCCAGTCAATCTCGTCGTCCTTGGGTACTATCCCGTCCCGAAACAGACGGCCCCGGCACATCTCAAGGAGGAACACGAAGCAGAGGCAGCAGAGCGGTTAGAGAGTATCGTCTCCAGATTCGTCCGCGGAGACCACGAGGTCGAGGACGTTCTCGTATTTACGAAGGATCGGCAGGATACGATCGACCGAATCGCAGAGCAACACGACTGTGACGCGGTCTTTGTTCCCGGTGAGACTGACGCGATTGATCGGATTCTCGTGCCGTTGCGCGGCGATGTGAATCTCGAACGAATCGTTTCTCTCGTTGGTGAGTTAGTCCGAGCCAGTGATGCTACAGTTACGTTGTTTCACTCAGTCCCCGAAGGGGCCGATCCGAGTCAGGGCGAATTCATCCTCCGTGGAGCGGCCGACCGACTAACCGAGGAGGGGGTCGACCGCGATCAGGTCGACTGGCAGCTCTCGGAGGGCGGCTCCCCGAAGCGCAAGATCATCGATCTCGTTGCGGACTACGACTTCGTTGTGCTCGGGGAAGCAGAGCCGTCGCTCAGAGATCGGATTCTCGGGACTGTACTCACACCAATTCTCGAAGAAATCGAGAAGCCCGCCATCATCGTGAGAGATATCGAGTGAGGAGTTCGAGTTGATCTATACGAAGACACCAGTAGTGACTGCACAGACACTCCCCAGATACCCGACAAGGCCAGTTACACCGGTACCAGCGAGGACCGAACAAGACAACCGTAGCTGGCTGAAGGCTGCCCACCACCAGGCCTCGCTCTTCGACAGTAGAGTTATCGCTCGGAGACAAACTCCCGGTGATCGTCACTCAGCGGCGCGTGACGCCCTGTCTGTACGCTACTTGGAGGGTCCAATTCGACACTCTTGGATGGTGAATCGATGAGCAAGGGACAACTTGAGCGCAACATCGGCTTTCTCGAGGCGATGACGCTCGGTGGGGGGACGATGATCGGGGCCGGGATCTTCATTCTCCCCGGGATCGCAGCCGAGGGCGCCGGTCCAGCGAGTTCGGTCTCGTTCCTCATCGCAGGGTTCGTCGCTCTGCTCGCAGCGCTCTCTTTATCCGAGCTGGCGACCGGGATGCCGATTGCCGGCGGGAGCTATCACTACGTCAACCGAGCACTCGGTGGCTTCTTCGGGAGCATCGTCGGGTGGGGGATGTGGACCGGCCTGATGTTCGCGAGCGCCTTCTACATGATCGGATTCGGGCAGTATCTCGTCGAGCCGATTCCGTTTCTGGACGGCCGGGCACTCGTTGTTCTCCTCGGCCTCATCGGGCTGTCACTAATCGTCGGCGTCAACTACTACGGCACCGAGGAATCCAGCCAGCTGCAGAACGTGATGATCGGCGCCGAGACCGTCGTCGTCCTCGCCTACGTCGTACTCGGGTTGTTCTTCATCGACCCGAATAACCTCGAGCCCTTCGCGCCGACGGGCCCGAGCGGCATCATCGCGACGACCGGCGTCGTCTTCGTCTCCTTTCTCGGGTTCGAGATCATCGCCACGGTCGCGGGTGAGGTCAAGGATCCGAGTCGGAACATCCCGCTGACGATGATTCTCTCCGTCGTTCTTGTGACGATCCTCTACGCCCTGGTGATGATCGTCACGACGGGCGTGCTGCCATACCAGGCGATCGGCGACTCACTGGTCCCGGTCTCGGACGTCGCGGTCGTCTTCGCCGGGGCCGTCGGCGTGGTGGCGATCGTGGCCGCCGCCGCCATCGCCGCGATTTCGAGTTCGAACTCGTCGGTCCTCGCCGCGGCACGGGTGAACTTCGCCATGGGTCGAGACGACCTGATGAGCGAGTGGCTGAACGTCACCCACGACCGGTTCGGCACACCACACCGGGCGATCATCGCCACTGGGGCCGTCACCGCGCTGTTGATCGCCGCCGGCCTTCAGGTCGAAACCATCGTCGCTCTCCTGGCCGAGGTGGCCAGCTTCAGCTTCCTCGTCTCCTACTCGCTGGTCCACGTCGCACTCGTCGTCTTTCGCCGGGCTGACCCGGAGGACTACGACCCGTCGTTCAAAATTCCGGATGTCCTGTACCCGGCCGTCCCGGTTCTCGGCGTGGTGCTGACGATCGTTGTCATCTCACAGATGGCGCCCATCATCATCCTCCTGGGGCTGGGGATCGTCGGACTCGGTGTCGGCTGGTACTTCGTCTACGTCAGAGATCACGCCATCGACCGGGGACTCATCGACGAGGTCATCACGTCAACGACGGATGCTTACCGGGTCCTCGTCCCGGTTGCGAACCCCGACACCCAGCAGAACCTTATTCGGCTCGCAGCCGCCACCGCGCATGCGCACACTGACGAGGGGACACCCGAACTCGTCGCCGTCAACGTCCTCCAGGTCGCGGATCCCGACCCACAGCAAAACGTTGCGGCCGAGCGGCTCGACCACCAACGCGACCTGCTCGACGGAGCCCACGACATCGCAGCCGAGATGGACGTGCAGTTGCGGACGGTCGCGATGACGGGCGAACGCGTCGACGAGACGATTCTGGAGGCGATCGTCGACGAGGAGCCCGATCAAGTGTTGCTCGGGTGGGGAGGAACACTGACTCGGCAGGGGCACGTCTTCGGCCCGAACCTCGATGCCGTCGTCGAGGACGCGCCGTGTGAAGTCACCCTCGTAATGCTTTACAACGACACGATCGGCAATCCGGTCGCACTCGCAGGGCCGGGGCCACACTCACCGGCCGCTGCTCGGCGAGCCGCCGAGTTCGCGAGCGTCGATGGCGCCGTGCCCACGTTGCTGAACGTCCAGCAACCGATGGGGGACGATGACACTACAGCCTCCGAACGAGGGAACGCGGTCATCGACGATGTTGTTGAGCGGGCAGGACTCAACCCGGAGGACTACGAGCGAGCGGTCGTCGTCGACGATGACATCGAAGCGGCCATCCTCGCGACAGCCGATCAATTCGATACGATCTGTGTCGGGCTCTCCGAACGGAGTGCCGCGTCCCGGGTCATGTTTGGCACGATCGCAGAACGAATCAGTCAGGAGGCGACGAGCAACGTCGGCATCGTCCGGGGATGGAATGAATCCTGAGACAGGATATACCCTCTATATTCAGCGCGCCGCTTGTTCTAATCTACGGTGATTTCCAACGAGCCATGGAGACTGTTCTCTCGCCAATTCAGAGCGGACGGGTCACAGTCCGGTCAGAAGACTCGCGAACTGGTCGAGACGCTCGTCGATGGCGCCGACGTCGTAGACCGCCGCCTGTCGTTCATAGTACGGCGCCAGCGCCGATGCATCAGGAACTAACGTCCCAGGGTCACAGTCGGTCGCGATGGTCAACGAGCACACCGGAGCGTACGATGCCTGGAGTTCGCGCGTGACCGCCTCGATGTCGCTGGGGCGGTCGTCGGTGACAGTGATGATCAGTGGTTCATCACGCTGTGTTTCGACAACTGTCCGGGCGAGACCGATTGCCTCGGCTAGCGGTGTTCCACCACCGCAGTCAGTATCGAGCAGCGTCGTTTGGACGTGACGCGACTCGACGGTGAACGGCTTCGCAAGGCGAGCCTGACCGTCGATGAAATCAATGATGGCAACACGAATCCCCAGTTTCTCGGCAGCGACGGCGAGTCGGGCGACCGCCTGTGTTGCAACTTCGATTTTCGGGGGGCTACCGTTGCGCATCGACCCCGACCGATCTAGCACTAGCACGAGGGCGTAGCGCTTCTCGCGGCCAAGCGTCGGAGTTTCACAGACCCGGGGATCGCCGATGGCGAGCCGATGACCGGCGCGAGTATCGTACCGACCAGCGGTCAGCCCGCTCCGGGTTCCTCGCTGCCGTTCGAGCGCGAGTTCCTTTTCGAGGACCTGCGCGACGCGGGCGGCACTGTCCTCGACCGCACTCCACTGTCCCGGTGGGACGAGGTCGTCGCTGACCGGGACGAACACGACATCGTCGAGACGCTCCGGTCCGGCACCGTTCCCGCCTGCACCCGTCTCTGTCGATGACTTAGTCCCGTCCTCCCGGTGGTCCTCGTCGCCTTGGTGCCCCCGACCCAAGACGTCACCGAGGTCGCGAAGCTCTCGCTCGACAGCCTCCCGGTCGACCTGCTCTCGGGCCGCCTCTTGTTGGGCGACTTCACGGTCGTGTTCGAGCGCCTGTCCGTACTCTGTCGGCGACGGTGCGGCCCGCTCGACACGCTCGTGAGCTGGCCCCGGCTCCGGTTCGTCCGTTGCTGCGGACTCGCCATCTCCATCGCGATGTTCTATCTGTTCATCCTCGCCAGACGGGATTGGATCGTTCGAGGGGCCGCTCAGGTTGTTAGTCTCCGCAGATTCGGTGGCTCTCGCTCCGGCGTCGAACGCATCGAGTGGTGTCTGGACCGACTGGTCGTGGGGAGTGGCTCGTTCATTTATCGTAGCTGATGGGGACGATGGATCAGTCCTGTCTCCCGAATCGTCCCGATTATCGCGAGCGCGCTCGACAGCCGCCGCGAGTGCGTGGGATCTCGACGGGTACTCCGCTGGCTCCTCGCTGCTTTCGATGGATGAGTCTGCTCGCGACGCTGAACAGTCGTCCGCTATCGACGGCTCTTGGTCACCTTTCTGATCGTCCTCCTTCTGGCGGCCTGGAGTCGATGCGGTGTCACCAGTGACGTCCTCGGTATCCGGCTCGGGCGAGCTGACCGTGCCGTCCGTATCCTCTCTGGCGGGATCCGGCGTCATCGCGGGATGGTCGAACACGTCCTGATACGGGTCCACCGTTGCCTCGCGATCGACCGAGACCCCAGTTGCCTCGGGAGTACTAGCAGGTCCCTCCTCCTGCGGCGAATGGTCGTGCCCGTCAGTTCCCGAGTCAGCGCCATCGTGGCTCTGCGAGTCGCCTGTTGGCTCGACGGCGCTCGCGACGACTGGCTGGAGCGTCGACGTCCAGGTGTCGATAACACGGCGAGCCCGCTCGACCGAGGCGGTCTTGTCGTGCCTGTGGGTCGCGTCGTCGAGGTCGACACCTCGAATAGCGAGAGCATCAGCGGCGAGCTGAGTCAGTGCATCTTGTACCGACCGAAAAGCGATCTCGTCGGCTTCGGAGACGAACCCGATGCGGTCGTCGTCCCCGTTGAGCAGGACTTCGGTGGTGCCGGTCGGGTACACCGCGGCGTCGTACAGAGCGGTGGTTACCGCGTTCCAGAACGAGAGGCGTGCCTGCTGCCCATCTCCGAGGTCGTCGGGAGTCTGCGAGTGGATTCGGCGAGTGAGTTCGAGTCGGATCTCGGCCGTGTCGCTGAAGTTCGCGCCGTGGATCGCCTCGTACTCGATTGCGCCGTCCTCGACGATGTTGATCATTTCGTGGACGTGCTGATGGTATGCCGGGTCGACCTCGGCGTCGAGCAACGCGGCGATTGGGGCAATCGCTGTCTTGAGGATGTGGAGGAGCTCGTGGAAGGCGAGCCCGAACTGGTGGGCGTGGTCGGCGGTGAGCTGGTCGTTCAGCGGCACCCGCTCCAGCGACGCCGGCGCGGTCGTGACGAGTACGAGAAACGCAGCGTCGATACCGTCGAGCAACTGAGCGGCCTGTTGTCGTTCGAGGTCGGTCGCGTCGCTGCTAACCAGCGCGTCGACGTCGGCAGGGAGGACAGCCGCCGTCTGTACCGCAGGGGTAAGGACGACTTCGACATCAACGCCGGCCGGGAGATGGCCCTGCAGGAACGCCCGGAGCCGGTCGCGCCGACCGGCTGACGCCCGCACCCGGGCGTGGATATCGGGGGTGAACGTCTCGACGGAGGCGTTCGAAGTGATCGAGGAATTAGTATCGGACATGATGGGGAACGAGAGGTATCGGACCTCTTCGCTCCCTTGTGGCCGATAAATCGTCGGCGCGAAATTACCTCATTATTCTCCGAGTGTAAGCCGGGAGTCTGAGCTTACTGCCTTCTGTCCGAAGGGCTTTTTAGTATGAATAAGATATGAATATGTATGAGTAAGGGCGAACGCCGGAAGATCGGGGAGCGAGGCCAAGTGACGATTCCCAAAGAGCTCCGAGAACGGTTCGGAATTAAGGGAGGAGATGACGTCGTGATCCACGAAGAGGCGGGGAAGCTCGTTATCGAACGACCGGTCACTCGTGAGGAGTTGGCTGAGGGGTACCGTCAGCGTGCCCAACGAACCAGCGAGCTCGCTGACGAACTGGAGGGCGTCTCGACGGAGGCTAATGACCACCTAGGCGATGCCCCAGAGTGGTAGCATATGGCTCTGTCTGTCCGCCGAGGGGATATCGTTATCGTCGAACTCGATCCGACACAGGGTTCCGAACAGCGGGGAACGCGACCGTGTCTCGTCGTGCAGAACGATATCGGGAATGCAAACGCACCGACAACGATCGTTGTTCCGTTCACCACCTCGTTCGGCGAGCAGCTCTACCCGTTCGAAGTACTCGTCCCAGCCGAGGAGTGTGCGCTTCGGGAAGACTCAGTCGCGCTCTGTAGCCAGATTCGAACAATCTCTATCGAGCACCGCATCACCGAGAACCTCGGCTCGATTCCGCAAGAGCGGATAGACGAGGTCGATACCGCACTCGAATACAGTCTCGGTCTCACCGAAATTTGAGAGCGATTGGCGAACCGGTTCGAGCGTTCCAACGTCACAGGAAATCGTCGAGCGTCTCGTAGGTGTCTTCAGGATACTGATTCGGTTCCGCAACTGCCCACACCTCGTTTTTCACCGCGGCCTTCGGCGCGGCGCCGTCCTCGATGTGCTCACAGACGATCACGAGGTTCCGGGTCGACAGCGTCGGCCAGTTCTCGTTCTGGCGAGTCTGGTGGGCGAACTGAACGACCTTCCGGAGCGTCCCACGGTCAACGACGCGGGAGCCACCGTTGACCTGCGCGTCTAGCGTGTCGAGTTCGATCTCGACGTCTTGGATGTAGGGCTGTTCGAACGCGCGGAACCGCCCCCGAGTGGCGGAGTTCATCGGTTCGGAGTCGCGGTACTCCCGGGTGGGCGGATTCATCGTGATCACGATCCGCGCCGACGGATGGGGCTCGACCAGCTCGCCATGTGCCTTCACCAGCAACTTTCCCTCGTTGAGCAGGCGATGGAGCGCCATCGCAGCACCGGCTCGCATCACCGGGAACTCGTTAAGCACCAAGACCGACCCGTTCAGGAGTGCCTGCTTGGCGGGCCCGTTCCGTGGGACGATCAGGCCGTCCTCGGTGGGCGTCAGCGGCCCAAACAGGTCCTCCGTGTGGGTCGCCTCGTCACAATCGATCGAGACATAGCCGCGGTTTGTCTCGTGGCAGAGGTACTTGATCAGGTAGTTCTTTCCCGAGCCGCGCGGCCCGACGAGGCGGACGGGAACCAGCCCTCGGGCGAGTTTCTTCGCGAGCAGTTCGTCAAGAGGAAGCTGGAGTCGCGGTTCGACCGGGACCGCCGGCAGGACGACGTGCCCGGTATCGTCGACGGGGAGCGCGTCGTCGCCGGCGTCGGGGTGTGTCGCGGCCTTTGGCACGTCCGGGTGGTCCGGATCGTCGAGAACGTGCAGGCCGGTCCCCACGGGGTCGTCGGCGTTGCGACCGACGGCACTGACGTACTGCGCCTCGAGGGAGTCGGGATCGGTTTCCGCAGTTCGGTAGACCGGTTCGCCCACGGCGATGTCGGTGGTCGCGAGGTCGACCACCCGGGCCACACCACGGTCTGTCTCGGCGTCGAGCCGACGCGCGTATCGCCCGGCGGCGGCAGTCGCAAGGTGAGTCCCGACGGGGACGTGCTGGGGTGCCTCCTGGAGGATGGCCGCTGCGCGGCTCTGGGTGAGCGTCCCGGTCAGCCCGGTGAGGTCGTCAGCCCCAGCATTAGCAAGGGAACTGAACGTCTCGTAGCCCGCGTCACGCAACGCCTGGTCGATGCTCTCGGTGACGACGCTGATGACGGTGAAGTCTGGCGTGTCCGCCCCAGTCCCGAAGGCCGCGACGATAATGTCGGGTTCGGGTTCCTGCGGGCTAACCCCGGTGATCGTTCTCGTTCCACCCGCACCTCGCTCCAGCGTGTAGATTCCGGCGTCGGCACCCTCGTCGATGAGGTCAGCGGCGGCCTGCTCGCCGATGTCGACGTAGTCGCTCACCCGGAGGGTGACTCGTTCGAGGGGGATCTGGCCGCCTTCGCGCTGAAGGAGTCGCTGTACGAGGTGGCTCAAGACGGCCTGTTCGTCGGGCTGGCTGTCCGCGTCGTCGGTAGTAGTGGATGACATGGTACGTTCTGGAGAGGCCGAGTCGAGGCGCACTGACCGCCATCCTCGGTGCCTCCGTCGCTCGATTGCAAGAGCGAAATCGGTGCGTGTCACTCCCTGAGATAGCTTAATATCTCAGGCTGAATCACTCAATCTCCGACAAAATGGATGTGCTGCATACAGAGCGTCTCTTCAGCACGCAGTCGTCATCCCGCACACCGACTATCTTATCCACAGCTCACTTTTTCCATTCATCCTCCCAGCGACCGAGACGCATCGGTGCCAGCTTCTCATCATCAAGATTTTCATCCTTCACTCGTTCCTCCTGCTGGATCGCTAAGGACAGGTAGATGAGAGCAGAGCGAGCCTTCCGCAGGCTCCTGAGAGATAATTCCTCGAAGTCACTCCGATATAGTGAAATAGCTAAGTCGTCGCGAAGTCTCGATTCGGCATCAGGACCGATCCACATCGGTTCGTGGAGTTTCAAGTAGCCGTGCTCAAGCTCGTTCCGAGTATCTCTGAGTTCCTTTGCTCCGGGATCCATTGAGGATTCGACGTACATCTCGCTGAAGAACTCGAGGTCCTTACTCAACCAGAATAATCCTCGAAGTGCCCAGTTCTCATGTCCATCGAATGCAGGTGCTAGCTTGTTCCGCCCCTGGGATTTGTACCAGACGTTCCCGATGTTGAGTTTGTGCGAGGGAATGTGAGAGAGGTCGAAGTAGTACTGAATGAAGGAGGCGATTTTATCGAAGAGCGAGTAGGCCATCCGCATGGCAATCCGCACTTTCTCTGCGTTGAACGAGTAGACAGGGTAGTCGAGCGTGTTCTCTAAGCGGACATCCTTATCTGAGAAGTGGGGTTCATGATTGTAGAGACCTTCATAGAGGAGGTATCGTGCCGATACATACTCCTGTTTCATTTGGTTGTAGAATCCGACGCAGGAGACAATTTTGCTGCTCTCTTCGCCGGAGACTGAGCCAAGATGTAGGATGTCTTGTGCAGCGATTGAGTTCGCTCCGAGATCATTGAGTGGATTCAGAAACAGGGTTTGTTCTAAGCACCACTGACGGTACTCCTTTTCCTCGTCAGAATCACCCAATGAGTACTCCTCAAACTCCATTTCTTCGTCAAGGACGCCGGGTTTGAACTGGTCGGCATATGTTGCTGAACGCCCTCAAAGTACTCCTTCATCCGTGGGAAGAGGCCGTCAGCTGCTACTGCCTCGTCTAATTGCTCATGCGCAGCGCGGAGAAAGGTGGCTGCATGTCCGTTGTCGTAGTGTGCTCGGGCATAGCTGTGGAAACCGATGCCTTTCTGACCTTTTGCCTGTGCGAAGGCGGGATCAATTTCTAGCGCGTGATCCCAGCAGCGGATAGCCTCAACTACACGGCCAACCTCGGAGAGGGCGTTTCCAAGGTTCGTGTAGGTTTTACAGGCTTCGATATCTCTAATCTCCGCGATTCCGTCTGGGTCGAGGGCCATTCTGAAGTGGTAGATCTCTTGCTCCAAGTCGTCGTTTTCCCACCACCATGATCCGTTATCAACTGCGTTGAGTCGTCTGAGATGGGAAAATGCGTTACCGAGATTGTAGTGGATACGGGACCTGTGCCCTGGTGGTAGGTCGCGATCCAGTAGTTCTTCAGCGAGATTTATTGCGTGGTTGATCCCGTCTTTTTTGCCTGTGTCCCCTGAGGCGTCTACGAGCAGTCCAATTATATTGAGCGCAGGTTCGTCGGCGAAGTCGTCAATAGAGTCGATTGAAAAGAGTTTCTTGTAGACTCCATCAGGGTCTGCCACTATTTGTTCATTCAGTTCGAGGAGGGTTTCATTCGGGTCATCGCCAAGCGGATTGTCAGTCATAGATTCTGGTGGTTCCAGCTATGGGACGCGATTCTGTCCACATGATGAATACTTCGGATATCATCATAATATTCGGTGCCATGTTCCTGAAGATAGAAACGTTCGTGGGAGAAGTCGATTGCAGGAATGGACCTGAACGATTAGCGCGCTGTATGCAGCAGGACTGCTGAAACCTATCACCGAATGAGGCTTTCAACAGAGCCGATTGCTCAAATCAGGTGTCGTCCAGCTGCTGCTGGACCTGGTCGTGGAGGCGCTGAGCCTCCCGGTCCGAGAGAGCGGCCTCGGTATCGACGTCGATGCCCGGGATCTCGACGATGTCCTCGAGGGTGTCGCTCAACGTCTGTTGGCCCTCTGCGAGGACCCGTTCGGCTGCGTCTTCGACCTGCCTGTCGTGCTCCTGCATGGCCAGTTGGATCATCATCGCCGGCGTCCGAAGCAATTCGCCAGCCACATCGAGATACTCTTGGTAATTTTTGTTGGTAATACGATTTCTTTATGACTCGCTTGGAGAAGGTCGAGGCTGCACAACTTAGCGCTCTCATACATTCTGATCATCAGTGGTCTCTGTACGGTCGAGGACTGGTATAACGCGTAATTCGCCGAATCCCAGCCGTGAGTGAGAACCGACCCGTGTGAGCCCGTTTCGGGCCGTCTCGATCGGTCTGTCACCGAGATATCAATTGTTACAAATACGATCTCTTTATTCAGTCTGCGGCGTGATTTTTTCGTGCCGATTCTCCCGTCACACATGAGTTATTTCATTCGGTGACCTTCGGATTTTTCTCTGAATCCTGACACTGATTCGAGCAGGGTTCGACGGGCTTCACTCGGAGCTCTCCAAAGCCGTACTTCGAGTGACTGCCGACCCGGAGAATACCGCTCTTCGCGGTCTCTACCGGGCGGTCGTCCTCGTAGGCGACCACCTGCCCGTGGTCTACCGTCTGAAGATTGTACACCTCGCGTTGCATCAGCACCTTCTCCTCGCGTTCACGGAGATTGCGGCGGTCCTCCTTCCACCACCACGGCACGTCCTGATCGTGAGCGTTCGGGTACTCTGACTCCAGCACGAACGGCGTCACGAGCTCGACGAGGTACGTCTCCGCGTCTTCGAGCCGCGAGTAGTCCAGTTCGTCGAGGCTAACCATCTGCGTGTCCTTCAACTCGACCTCGCCGTAGCCATAGTTGCGCTTGCCGCCGAACTGGAGGCCCTCCAGCACGTCCTCGCCGAGCGGAAGTACCGTCGGGTCATTGGCGTGGAGGTAGGCGTGGACGTACCACTTCGTCGTCTGCTGCTGTTTTCGCTGGTCTTCCCGGCGGCCCATGATGGTCTCGTGAGCGAGCGTCGGATGGCCGCCGTGGACGCGGAGATCGTGCGTGTTCAGCGCATCCCGTGCGCGGGTATCCAGCAACCACGGATGTAGCGCCTCCCGCTGGAGGAACAGATCGTCGTAGGCCTCGACCTCGGGTAGGCCGCTCCCGAGGTACGGGCGAATGCCTGACTGCGTGTGTTCCTCGGGGAATGCCCCGAACTGGCCGGGGACGAAGACGCCGTGACTGGCCGACACTGCCGCGTGGGTTTCGGGATCGAGGTGGTGACCGAGAGCGTGCAGGATGGCGTTCCCCGAGACGTAGTACGGATGGCCGATGTAGTCCATCCGTAGCTCCCACAGGACTTGCTGAATCTCCGTCATCGGTCGGGCCTCCATTCAGCGTAGTCTTCGACGTACTGGAGCGCCGTACTCCACGACTGCATCCGCCGAAGGTTAGCATCGAGCGTCATATCGTACTTATGATGGTCGGTATCGAGCGGGTGCGCAGTCAGGCGATTCCACGCCGACGCCCACGACCGCCACGGACGACTCCCGAGGCGGGCCGATGGTCGATCACCGTCCTCGGCGTCGATCCGGAACGCGAAACGATCGCCGTCGAAGACAGTGCGGAACGG
This sequence comes from Haloplanus sp. GDY1, assembly GCF_023703775.1. Taxonomy (NCBI): domain Archaea; kingdom Methanobacteriati; phylum Methanobacteriota; class Halobacteria; order Halobacteriales; family Haloferacaceae; genus Haloplanus; species Haloplanus halophilus. The sequence continues at coordinate 24,214 of NZ_CP098515.1, forward strand.
GACGACCTCGCCCGGCGGATCGACGATGAGCCGGAGGTCGGCGAACTCGTTCCCGTCGAGGTAGTTGTCCAGCAGCGCCGCCACGAGCAGCGTGTGGTACTTCAGCGAGGTGTACGGGTGATACACCGACTCATTGAACGCGGCGGCCACGTCGGACGTCAGCCACCGTTCGTGGACCATCTGCGCGTCCTCGACGCCGATGAGATCCGCCACCTCGCTTTCGATGGTCGCCCGCGAGAACTCGCCGGGATCGTAAGCAGTCTCGCCGGTCAGCAGCGAGAGGCGGTAGTGGTCGTTGTGGGTCGGGACGGTCTGCTCTTGTTTGTGTTGAGGCCGTGAGAGCGCCGCTGCATCGCTGTCAGCACCTTCAGGAACCGACTGGTTCACCGGGACACCAGCGAACTCCTCGCTGGCGTCTTCATGACTCTCGCCGGTGAACTTGTGAGCATCGTGCCGGAAGGCGATGAGCATCACGTCGCTCATACGTCTACCACGCGCTCTGCAAGCGCCTCTTGGAACGCCGGGAGGTACTCTTGTTCCCACGTCTCGTCCTTCTCTTTCATCTTCTGCGTCTTACCCTTGCCTCGGTCGAAGACGCGGCGAAACTCGTGTTCCTCGTAGAGTGGATTCACGAGGTTGCAGTCCACGATCCCACCGCCGAAGTTCCGAGCGCCGCCGAGCTGGTGCATGAAGTCTGTCTGATGGGCATCTAGGAAGTCGATGGTCTCGACGAGCAGTGCGACGAACTCGGGCTTGGGCTCTCGGAAGGAGAGGTGCCAGCAGCCGTCGAGGTTCCCGACAGCGTCCAGTTCGGCGTTCCTGAGAGGCTCTCGGTTGTCTTCTTCGTTCCGGGAGACGACGTCCCGATTGATTCGGCGGTAGTGGCCTTCGGCCTGTCCGCGCGTGTAGTCCACGCTGGAGCGGACCGGCGAGAACTGAATCGGGCGGCGCATCACCTTACCGGGACGGTTCCCGAAGCCGCCGAAGAGGTCGAGAATCACGCACCCGTCGTCGCCATCTTCGTCGAGACAGGCCCCTTTCTCGTGGTAGCCCGCGTTGAGGTCGCGGTCGTAGATGTCGTCTTTCCGGAAGTTCGCATTGGCCTCTCCAGGGTGGCACACGGTTTCGCCGTGGTTCTGGACGACCCGTTCCATGCCGTGGCGAAGCCACCCCGATAGCGAGAACGACGGGATGATCCCACCGATCTGGTTCTGTGGGTCCTTCGGGTCGTAGTTCCCGTTCGAGGCGTGGTGCCGGTCGGTCAGGATGCTGTCCCCGATGACCAGCAAATCCGAGCGGAGACGAACGAAGAACTCCGGACCAATCTCATCAAGCGCCACGGAGGTCCTCCGGTGGCTCGGTCTCGGGCGGAACGGCCCACTCCCTTGGAACGTAACCACGTCGTTCGATGCACTTAGCGTGTGATCGCAACAGGCCAATCAGTACGAGCTCTGGAACGCCTGTGCACGCCTGAATGGCGAGCCAGCATCTCAGCTCTCGATCAGCACGGTCGATACGGCGTCTGTTCTGGTTCATTTCGGTGGGTTCGGGTGTCCCGTTATCGTATATAAGGGTCGAGAACCGGACGGAGAGACGTTCACCTCACCAAATCACTCCCTCCGTGTACTCGATCGAGTATCGCCTCACTACACTGCCCAGAGAGGGCGAGTCCCCGACCAGGCGCGATCCGTGTCGATTATTCGCGGTACCCCGCCGGTCGCGACTACTCTCTCTCCATCCCATTGGTACTGATAAACTGTGTTCGCGGACGCCGCACCTCCTGTTTATTGAAGGGCGAACTTTCCGAGTGTGTGGGATTTCACCTCTAAGGCCCTACCTCTGTGAGCGTGCGCTGAATCCGGTCGGTGAGTCGCTGTGCCTGCTGATCCGTCAGCGCCCTCTCCGCGTCGACCTCGATGCCCGGAATCTCGACAATGTCTTCCAGCGCATCCGATAGCGTCTGCTGTCCATCCGGAAGGACGCGATCACGCTGGTCCTTGACCTGCCGATCGTGTTCCTGCACCGCGAGTTGGATCATCATCGCTGGCTTCTGGAGGAGTTCCCCGGCGGTCTCAATATACTCTTGATAGGTGTTCGAGGCCCACGACCCGGTGTACTCATCCAACAGCGCAATCAGCAACGACAGCTGGAGGTTGAACACCGTCGGTCGGGACGTGGGAACGGCGAGGCTGGTCGCCCGTTCAGCCGCGACAGTGGCATACGTGTCGGCAATACCCCAATATCGGTAGCAGTCGGTAGCCGAGAACGGAAGCACCTCGAAATCGTAGGTGATCGCACGGGCTCGCCGGAGTGTTTCGTCGACATCGACCAGTCGCGTCTCGACGTCGTCGTAGATCGACGCCCACCACTCGCTGATGGGCACCCGGTCGTTCGCGCGCTCGTGATCGGCGTTGGTCGCCTGTCCGTAGTGCCGGCGAGTGTACCGCTGGCCCGTATCCGGAACGACTGTTTCGCTATCCGGGAAGTACAGGATCGGCTTCGCCCACAGCGTCTGCGTTCCCCGGAAGTCGTACCCCGTCTCGAAGCCGCCGTACACGACCAGATCATCATCTGAATCCGGCGCTTCGGCCTCCCGAACGCGACCAGCCCCGAGGGCATCGATATCGTCCTCCTCGTCGTCGATGTCGACTACCTCCTCAGGCGGGCAGACGACCTGCCTGAGGCTGGGACAGACGACGAACAGCTTGAGCATCCCGCCCCAGTCGCGGTAGCTCAGCCAGCCGAATGTCCCGGTTTCACCCCGTCCCCGGAGTGCAGTGATGATTGGCTGGTAGGCTTCTTGCGGATTGATGATCGAGTAGCGGTTGGAGGCGATCTGCCAGCGGAACCGAACGTCATAGCCCAGCGCACACAGCGCCTTCCGTCGCCGGTCGACGATGTCCTGGTGATCGTCGACGGGGACGATCGGCTCGGCGTCGGTCTGTGCGGCCAGTTCGTCCAGCGAGCGTCCGGCCGTCCGTTCGAGTGCATCCGTATCGAGTCCGTGAGCCGACTCGATAGCGGTGATGTCGACGGTGCCGTCGGTTTCAACGAATTCATTGGTCGCCCAGAGTTCCCCGGAACTGGCTCGTGGCAGCACCGCGACGGCCTGCTCAAGTGCCGTCACGCTGTCGTCTCCACACCAGGCGTCCGGTGAACGCTCGTCGTTTCCGGGGACCGCCTCCGCGTCGCCGTCGGTGAGTCCGGCGAACCGAAGCGTGTATTCTTCGGCGATGAGTGCCGGCACGTGGGCGTGGTCGGCTGCTGGAGTGCCGTCGTTCGTCGAGTCGGTGCTCCGTTCGTGTCGCTGCGTGTGCTGGTCAGTAGCCATGTTTGAGTTTGGGTGAAGAGCGTTCGGCGCCACGGGCGCCAGCCGAGACGGTTACTCGACTGCTCTCGAACTCTTCACTCCCTTGTCTGTGAGAAATTCGCGTAACGCCTGACCAGCCAACCACCTCTGGGTGAGGTCCGTGACGCGAACTATCTACTGTAGATTGTCTGGAATCAGTACCGCTGAAAGCTACTGGCTCGGCTGTCCCGAAGGGGTCTGCTGGTCGTCATCACAACGGGGGATGTACTCCTCGCCGCCGAACCACCGGATGAAGACGCCACGGCGAGAGCGGAGACGCTCGGCAGTCGTCTCGCCGATCTGATCACGGTCAGTAAGCGTGGTCGCGTACAATACCCACCCGGCGAGTTCGCCCATCGTCTCGAAGTCGTCGGCCAGCGCTCGCTTCGCAGCCGCCGCGGTGAGACCGAGATGGGTCCCGATCCACTGTTTCGAGACCGGTTCGTCAGCTGGGTCGAGCGACCCGGAGCGAATTTCCTGTAGCCGACGCAGGTTACCCCGGCGGTTCCCCTTCTTCCACAGGACGTCGTCGTATCGGCGGGCGAGCGCGATCTCTTCGGCGTCGCTCAGCCCGTCGATGTCGGCTGTCTCGATGTCGACGTCCGACGGTGACGGTGCTGTGTTCTCCGGGTACTCCCGGTGGGCGAACTTCGTCCGAAGGCCGTCCGCCTTGAGGTCCTGCGACCGGACTGTCCAGGTGTCGACGGTCAATTCCCGTTTCATGAAGTTCGTCGCGAAGAGATGTTGACCTCCACTATCCCCCGGCTGGGACAGCTTCCCCTGCGGGTGAGCGATTACTCCAGAGGTAACTCACAGGTTCGTGCGCTGTTCGTTGGGGTTTCTGCCGGGGCGTCTGTGGTCGAACGCCACTGATGATTGTCCCACTGGAACCGCACGGGCCGGGCCATCGGCCTGACTGCTCCGCTCGCTTGTTCGGCGAGGATGTTTCGAGCACCGACGAGGTCGGCGTGCCCACGGAACTGACACCGCTGGCAATAAAACGAGTCGCCGTCCCGGACGGTGTTCTCACGAACTCCGCACCGCGGGCATCGCTGGCTCGTCCACGCTTCGGAGACTTCCCGAACGTCGATCCCGTACTCCTCGCTGACACACGAGAGCCGGTCGGTGAACCGGCGGTGCGCCCAAAACGAGTGCGTCTTTTGATTTACTTTGACACACCAGTGATCCATGACGATATCCGTGAGGTCACCTACGAAGACGGTCGCCACGCCTTCGGCGTGGAGTCGCTTGACGAGCGTGCGAACGAGGACATCCTGAGCGTGGTTGCGCTGGCGGGTGCGTTTGCGATACAGCCGTTTGATCCGCCGGCTGGAGCGACGCCCTTCAGGAAGTTTCCCAGCGAGGGCCGCGATATGCTCTGTGATGGCTCGATACTGATCAAAGAGCGGTCGTCCCTCGAAGAGATACTGTGACCCACCGCTCGTCGAGCAGGCGACCAGGTTGTTCGCGCCAATATCCACAGCGGCTTCTGTTTCACCCAGTGACGTCTCCAGGGCGGACTGATTAACGGCGACTGATTGGTACGCCCGGTACTGCTTTGCGACCTCATCATAGTTGATCACCAGACGTCCCCGCGTGCCTTTCCACCGTGGAACCCCGCGAACCGGCAGTCGTAGCCGTTCGCGGTACCTGAGACCGAACTCCTCTTTCAATTTCTGGCCGATTAGGAGGTCGATCCGAGAACGAGACCCCCACTCGATAGTGTATGTATCGTTCCGCAGATAGACCCGGAGATCACGCCCATCGTCCTGATTCCCCCAGTACCCCGGCGGACTTGTCGAGTGGTCTTTTCGACGCTCGAAGAACGACCGCCACGCCTCGTCGTTCACGCGCCGTACCGTCTGGACCGTCGCGGCACCGAGGCGGCTCTTATACCGGTCCCCACAGTCCGACCCCTCCCAGACGGGATCACCCGCGAAGAGCCGTTGGCGGCGTTCGTACGTCAACTCGTTCCAGAAGCTCGCTGACGCATCCAGCAACCGTCGGAGACACTCCTCGTCGTCGAGGTCTGGTGCGATCACAAACGTATTCGTGCGTCTCATGATTCAGCCACCTGCACCCTCTTGGGTTCGATAAATCGCTGGAGCGTCCCTCCGGACGGCGTGTTCACCCTCGTCCCCCGATGTGGAGGCCACTGGTTGGCTCATTCTGAGTCACAGTCGTGACAGACGATACGCTCGGGAAGCCCGACTCGGCCACAGACGGGACACTCGACCAACGGGGTCGGTGGCAGATTCTCCCACTCGCAGAGTGCGGCCCGGATGTGCTCTCGAACGTCGGGTGAATCTGCCCGGGTAAGCGCCTGTGCGAGGTGCATTCGGAGCCGTTCACGGGCCGTCATTCACCCTCCGGGCGGCCGTGCTAAGCCGTGATCTGTACTCTTCTGGAAATCGATGGCCCCGTCTCGACACTAGATCGGCCTGCTGTGGGACGTCTCGGTACATCGCAGGGCGGTCTGAAGCGACATCGTATTTAACGATAGAGTCGGATGCGCCGACTACTGACCGGCGTTTATCACTACGTATCCGGGAGTCGTCGACGGCGACTTCGAGCCCGAACGTCGGGGCGAGCAGGGCGATTGCCAGCTGGCAGGCACGGTCGTCATCGGCATCCGGCCCCCAGTCGAATCCGCCCGGCGAGACCGGGTAGACGAACAGGTGCTTATCGAGGATGTCGTCGCCGGCGTAGACGAGACAGCCGCCGATGGTTCGCTCGCCGCGGTACCGTCGAGCGCGATGCGTGGATCGTCGATAGTTGGTTGACATCGTTGTGGGTGTGGTGTCGATCGGGTACGGACCCCGTCTGGTTCGAGGCAATCAAGTCTCGATCCGCGGCGCGAGCATCCGGGTGATGGTGCCATCGCCGTCGGCGAGTTCGTAGGAGAGGATTAGTGGGAAGTCCTCGCCGAGTTCGAGCGTTACTGGGGTCCCCGCCGGGATCGTCCGGACGAACTTCTTGCAGTAGTCCAGACTGAACAGTGTGCTCGCGTCCCCGGCAGCGAGGACCTCGATGTCGTCACCGTCGAGTTCGAGCGTGACGGCGTCGGTGTCGCCTTCGGCTTCGATGACGAGTGCATCGGCGCTAGCCTCCATCCGGAATCGAACGTGGTCGGCAACCAGATCGGCCGCTTTCACCCCTCGCTGGAGGGTTTCGCGGTCGACCGTCACCGTTGCGGGCAGGTCGAACTCCGGGAGCGTCGGTTCCGTCCGGATGGTCCTCGAGTCGAGGCAGGCCATCGAGTAGCGCAGTCCATCGACCACGACGATCAGCTTCCCCGATCCCGGGTCGAGGAACAGCTGCACGAGGTCGTCTTTACTGGCGAGGCGGACAGAGTCGGCGAGCCGGTCAAGGTTCAATCCCAGCGTCCCTGGGCTGGCCTCGAAGGATTCGAACGCCGCTGCCTTGAGTTCGAGATCGTCCATCGCGACGTTCGCGGAGTCGACCGCCCGGACAGTCAGGCCGTCCTCGGTGACACGGATTCGGGCCTCGTCGACGAGTGCCCGCAGTGAGGAGAGGGCGGTCTTCAGGTAAGGAGCTTGGATCGTCGCCCGGAACGAGGCCGGTGGCTCGTCGGGAACGCCATCGACAGGAGTTGTTTCCTCAGTCGAATCCTCGCCATCGGGGCTCGCTGTCGATTCGGGGTGGTCGTTCGGCGTGGACTCACCGTCGTCGTCAGCCGGTGTCGGGGGCTCTGTTTCAGGCTGTTCGGGGGTGGGTTCGGGCTCGCGGTCCGGTTCAGTATCTGAATCAGTACTCATAACAGGTGTGCGGGATCAGTCGAGCGAGCCTTGACCAACCGAGTTCAGGCATTCGTTCGATGACCCCTCGCACCTTTGCATTCGCTAAAGAGCAATCTCGAAGCTCTCCGCTACCGCGCTACTGCCAGCCGAGACTTACTCTCGGTGGACGGGTGGCAGCCAGTCGCAGTTCGGACAGAACGCCTCGTACACCCCCAGTATCTCTTCGAGGTCCCAGCTCCCGCTATCGCGGAACAGGACGCCGGCGCGGACGATCGTATGGACATTCCCGTGGCCACACCCTGGGCAGGGTGCTCCCGGCGTCCAGTCAGCCCGTTCAAGATCGAGGAACCGCTCGAGGTCATCGGCTGGGACATCCACCCCTCCCGGCGGCGTCATGCGTCTCCCCGATGGTGTGGGTTGCTCGACTCGTTGAGCACTGACTGGAGTTGTTTCCATCGGGCCCGTAGGGTCACGGGGGTGACCTCGGCGATATCGGCGAGAGATTCCTGGGTTAGCCGTTCGCCATGCTCCAGAGACGCCTGATAGACACAGCCCGCGGCGACGCCCACCGGATTACAGCCGCTTGCAACGCCGCTGCTCGCCAATTGCCTGGCGAGGCCGACGGCCCGCTGTCGAGTCGCCGGCGAGACCTCGAGTTCCGACGTCAGCTTCGGGACGTACTCGTGGTGCTCCATCGGCACTGTCGGCAGGTCCAGTTCTCGATTGAGGACGCCGTAGGCATTCCGGACGCGCTCGTCGCTGACAGCTGCCATCGTTTCAACTTCTGTGAACGTCCGAGGGAGGCCGGCACACCGACAGGCAGCAGAGACACTCGCAGCGGCCACCGCCTCGATCGACCGGCCACGGATGAGATCCTCATGGGCAGCGGTTCGGTACAGCTGACAGGCCTGATCCCGAAGGCTCCGCGGCAGATCGAGTGCGCCGACGATCCGTCGCACCTCCGAGAGACCATGTGCGAGGTTTTGTTCGGCCTTACTGGACCACCGCCCACGCTGGTGCTCACGCCGGAGGCGAGCGATTTGACTCCGTTTCCGGCCTGATAACGTGGAGCCATTGGCGTCGGCCTGATCGAAGCCAATCTCACTCGAAAGTCCGTGGTCGTGGCGGGTCGGCGTCAGCGGTGGCCCGGTTCGCTTGCGCTCGTTGCCCTCCGTCTCGTCGAATGCCCGCCACTCCGGACCGTGGTCGATGGGACGATCCTCGAGGACCAGCCCGCAGTCCTCGCAGGCTGTCTCGATGCTGTTCGTGTGGACGAGGCCGCCGCACTCGGGACAACCGTTGCTGGACCGTTCGATGGAGGGGACGTCCTCGTCGAACGTCCGCTCGTAGACGTGTCGTAGTGACATGGTTCACGCGGAGAGACCGACCTGTCGGTCGACTCCCCGCACTCCATTGGAGATGATAAAATCAGCTCGCAACAGGGGCGTACCTAGAGTAAATCGAACGACGCTGACGCGAGTACTACCGGCACTGTGAGCGCGGACTGGGAGTTACTCAGCGACATCTAGCACTGTCGCCTCCGACAGCTCTCGAATGCGAGACGGTGCAATCGGGAACACCGCCTCGGGCGTGCCAGCCGCCGCCCAGACGGTGTCGAACGCCGTCAGAGTCTCATCGAACAGAACAGGAACCGCAGCATCATGACAGAACGGCGGGACGCCGCCGATTGACCAGCCGATCCGGTCTTTGACCTGTTCGGCGTCAGCCATCGACACCGACTCATCCGGAGTGTCAAAGTGAGCGGCAAGCGTCGACTCGCTCACGTGGTTCGCACCGCTGGTCACGACCACGACCAGACCGTCGTCGACGGACATGACGATACTGCTGGCGATTTGAGCGACTTCGCAGCCGATCGCATCGGCCGCGTCGGCAGCCGTCTTCGTTCCCTCAGGGAACTCGTGGACGTCGATCTCGACACCGTACTGTTCACGAGCTCGATCAACGAAGCGCTCGGCGCTCGGGTGCATAGCCGCGCTGTCGTCACCACAGAGGAAAACCTCACCGGAGCCTTCGCGCGGATTCCTAATCCGGCAGACAACATGACGGGAGAGCAAGAACCGACAAACGTGCTCACAGAGATGCGAGGAAGAAGCCCACGACTTCAGTTGTGGGTCGATGACTCGTGTCTCCGATAGGGGAGCGTCGTCACGTCGAAGGCGTCATAATGCCGGTCGTACGTGAGGATGTGATCAATCTCTAGCTCGGCCATGTGTGACGCGACGATGAAGTCCGTCAGGGATGCATCGAGGTCAGTCCACTCGATGAACGTGTCTGTCGCATCACTGAATACCTCCGGCGTAACTGATTCGAGTTGATAGAGGGCACTCTTATCGAGCGTCGTCAGAAACGTCGCAGCGTTTCGCACCGACGCCTGTTTTTTGAGTCGGGTAGCAGCTTCGTCGACGATGTGATCGTTCACGATCAGTCGTCGATATGGGAGGTTGCCGTCGCGGACAAAATCCATGAATGCACGTGAGACGGAATGCATCTGATCCTGTGGATTGAACAGCGCATAGAGGAACTTCGGGCCACAGACGACCTGATGACGAATCGAACCCGGTCGAAAATGTTCAGGGGTTACCGTCCCAATCGGTGTCTCAACGGGGTCTGCCATCGGAGCTAGGTATTCGAGGAGGGGTCCTCAGCGAGAACGAATGATTCATCCTTGCCGTGCCACTCGTCAACGAGATCGTCTTCCTCTCTGGCGTCTGTCTGTGCTGTCCGTGGGAGCGACGAAGCATCGAGCTCATCGAGAACTGTAAAGGCTGCATCGTTCGGATCGGCCTGTTGCTGGCGTTCGACCCACTCAATCAACGCCTCGTGACTGGCTTCTTTGAGCGACAGTCCGTGTTCCTCAGCGAACGCTCGAAATCGTTCGTACTCCTCTTCATCCAACTCAGTTTGGACGTGTTTGGTATCGTTGCTACTCATTCTGAGCCACCTAATGTTGTGTGGGTGTAGCGTCTCATGAAGCATAAGATGTTCGCATGTATTATCTCATGAAGTGGGTTGACCCCTCGCTCTTCACAGTATATTTTGTGAGGGAACGTCAGTATCAGTTCGAAGGTGCAGATCCGCTGTGGAGACGAGAAATTGAGTGTGGGAATGATGTGGGAATTCCTTCGAAAACAACGGCCTTGGGCTTCTTCTCCAGCGATACACCTAAGCTTCGCTAGTCGGTGTAGAATGTGAGGCTGTACCAGAGCCTCACGAAATGGAATGGAGTATTCCAATGAATAGTAGCAACCAATCCGATAAGAAGTTATCGGGCACGACAGACACGCTGACAGAGCCGAACACGACAGATGCGACCGCTTGCACGCGGCCGACCGACACGCCATTCCAACAGGTCCGGGCCGACCGGACACACGGTGAGCGTGCCGACATCCCAGCAGGTCGCTCCGCACTGGTGCGAACGCTCACGGGATTGCTGCACGCGCTCGTCCAGGACGACAGCGAGTCGTCGACGAGCACCGCGCCCGACGGAACGGCACCCGAGTCGACGGCATACACCGAACGGACCGCCTCCAAAGGCGAGTACGGCTCCCGGACGGAACCCGTCGACGGCGTCTACGGTCACACAGCCGACGGCGATCCGGTGGTTGCCCCGACTGGGCGACTCGCCGCGAGCCGCATCGACGCCAACTGGACGCCCGGCGACACGCTCTACGACCCTGACAGGGCTGGAGACGTCGCCGCAGCGACCGGCACGAACGCCAGCTTCCTGTTCGCCGAACAGTCCGGTGAGCAACGCGCAACGTTCGCGATTGAGTACGACCACACGGCGGGCCCGACGCTCGTCGACCCGAGTGGTGAGCGCATGATCGGTGTTGCGAGTGGCCTCGAACCGAGGACGACCCGGACAGCTCCGGCCACGACGCCGAAGTCTGCCACGAGTCGCCGCAACTCGCCCTGGCCAGCTCGCGCCCGCTCGGAAGCCCACGTCGATGGGATCGATCACGAGTTGCTCGAGACGTTGCCGGCCGCCGAACAGGCGCGCCTGCGCCGTCTCCGTGCGTTCGACATCCCGACCGATCCGACGCCCGAAGATGCGACCGAGGGAATCCCGACGGCCGAGTTGGAGGTGCAGACGCCCGATGGGCGACTCACGCCACTCGGTGAGCTGTTCGCAGAGCCCGAACAGTTTGCGCGGAGTTCACTCGAATCGATCGAGTGTTCCCTTGCCGTCGCAGCCGAGAGACGCCGCGTCACTGACGGAATCCTGACTGCCCAGATCGATCCGGAGATTGCAGCAGGTGACGTCGAACTCGTGGGGCATGCGAAGTGGCTGGCCAATCGGTACGACGAGTACGCCGCGGCCAGGCCATCCAGCGCCAAACTCGCAGCCGCGCGAGCAACGCGCCAAGCCGAGCGCTATCGCACGCGGATTCGACCGCTCACCGAACTCACCGCCGAGCAGCACGACCGAGTCTCCCGAATGGTAGACCGACTGCTGAGCGACGAGTTCGATCGAGTGGTCGAGATACGCAAATCACGGTTGACACTGGCGCTTGCGCTTGCGAACCGCCTCCGTGACGGCGCTGAGCCGACACAAGGCCTACTGAGACAGGCCGATGCCGAGGCGACCGACCCACGGAACGTCCTGACGGTCGGCAACGTTCGGTACACGCCCGTCGACGCAACGCGTGGGCGATTCTCGACCCAGGGGACGATCCTCCGGTTGTTCGAGAACACCCACCCGGCGATCAAGCAGGCTGGTCTGTTGGGCGACGACACTGGCGTGATGAAGTTTGCCGTTTGGGAGAAGAGTGAGTGGGACGAGACGCGACCGATGCCTGACCCGACCGATGACGGCCGGACGCTCATCCGTTCCCACCGCTTCCCCGAGCTGTGCGAAGGTGACGTTGTTCGCTGTGAAGACGTTGTGAAGCGATGGTACGACGGCAACCCGACGTTCGAGACACGCCGAGACAGTACGCTCACGATTATTGAGCGACCGACCGGCGGCCAGAGCAATCGTATGGACGGTGTTCGGTGATGGTGTGACGATGAAGCCGACGACTGGTAGCGATCCGTAGCACGGCGAGTCTCTCTCCGAGACTCAGAACTCTAGACCCCCTTTTCATAGCGCACCACCGAGCTATTCCATCACTGAAGACTGTAGATTCGGACTGCGTCATATCGACCGTGGAGAAGAACTTCAGAACGCGAGATAACCTGATGATGATATAGGCAGCGAGTGTAAACGCGGGCATCAATGGATTCACCCATCCCGTTGTGTCTGTGCACCGCTCGCGTCGAGGACAGAGGCGGAGAATACGTTGTCACGGTTCCAAAACAGGAAGTCGAACTCGGAACACTCGATGCTGGAGAAACCTATCGCGTAGGATTGTATCCCGGCCCGGCGACAGCCTCCGAAACTACGCCCGCAGGAACTCCGAAGACGGCGGAGCACAAGCCCGATCTCGAACGGTCTACGCACAGTGGACCCGACCCGGAGACATCGCAGCCGTCCGATCCAACGTCGTCGGGAAGTACCGATCCGTCGGTTTCGCCCGAAGAGCGTCCTGATCAACCGCCAGTGGCTGAGGGCGAGGAGCGCCGTCTCCAGATTGAGGATGTCGGAGACAAGGGTGACGGAATCGCCAGAGTCGGCCCCGGATACGTCGTGTTTGTCTCCGATACGGAGATCGGTCAGCAACCGTTGGTTCGAATCACGACGGTTCGCGAGAACTTCGCGTTTGCCGAAGTCCTCAAGCAATAGTGCGCCTGTCCACCGTCGTCGGTCATCGCGGCGTCTGAACGAGTCGGAGAGGAGTATCCGGAAGGAGCGGGCCGAGTTCGCGTTGCCCCACGAGCCCGCTTTTCTTTGGGGAACGTGCCTGCACTTCAACGGTGAGGAGCAGACCGACGAGAGCTTCGCCCGAGACGACCGTTGCAACGTTCATCTCGTTCCCACACGCGTTGCAGGGAACCGACTGCACCGAGATATCAGCGTTCCGAATCGGACCATCAGCCTCGGCGACGCGCTTGCCGAGTTCGGCGACGGCGATGTTAATCGCATCTTGTGCAGTAGCAGCCCCGTGAACAATCCACGGGACCGAGAAGGACACTTCGTACCAATCCGTGTTCGATGTGGAAGTCATTGATGGTATGGGGGATGAGCGGCTACGCGTCGGCACTGTTCGGAGGATCGACAGAGCGCTATCGTGAGAGCCAAGCGATCTGAATTCCTTGGAGGGGCTCCATAGATTCCTGAACCCACTGGTCGACGACCGTCCCCACGCGACGAGCGAATATGTACTCATCTACGAGGGCAACGAGACACTACCAGTTGCGAGGGAGTCTCTCTTAGCGCAACGTAGCTGCTTTCCCCGGTCATTGGTGACCGCGAAAGTTGATGGTGGCCTTCAGATTCTCAGCCGAACGCGAAAGATGCGTTAGAGCAATTCCTCTATCGCATCGAGAAACGCTTGAAAATCTTCAGCGCCGGCCTGCTCGGCGATACTTTTCAACGTCCCCGGTGCGAGTTCGTCGTGCAGCGGAACCGACACTGTCCGCTTCTCGCCCGTATTTGGATCCTGATAGCGGAGTTTGACGTGGCTCCCGGTTTGGTCGACTTTTCGGAAACGCCACTTCCCGAGCGCTTTCACGATCTCCTGTCCGGAGTAGGTTCGCCGCGCCACTACCGAGAGAGTGGACTCGGGGCGTTAAAAACACCCGCTGTTAACGTTATAACCACGGTGCCGTCGACGGTTCATCGACGTCTTCGTCCTCGGAGACTGGCCGTTCGTGAAGTTCGAGTGCCTCGGCGAGGTTTGCGAGGGCTTCGGCCCGCGTTTTCCCCTGGCTCGCGACGCCCGTTTCCTCGTCGCGAGCGACGTACCACTCGCCCTCAAGGGTGAGAGAAACCGCGCCAGCATCGTCGGGGTCACGGGCCTGGCTCATACTAACTACATTGTGGCTATTGGTGATATGCCTTCGGGATGGTGCCGATGAACCACGCCGCTGCCCGCAGTACGAGACCATCACTCAGACACGATGAGACAATCTGGGAGACGCGGAGGTAACAGCGTTTTCGGTCTACCGGTCCGGTATCTCGAACGCCCACTAGCGCGGGCTACGGGCTCTCAGCATCCATCCCCAGCTCCGTCATCGCATCGGTGAGGGCGTGCTCAATCTGGCCGAGATCATCGCCGTAGTACTCGGTTGCCGCTGCCGCCTGTGCCGCTCCCCGCTCGAACGCCGCCATCCGCGCCGTCGTGTGTTCGACCGCCTCAGCCAACCACGCCTTGCGGGTCGTTTCGTCGACGGTTGCAATCGTTTCGGGTTCGATGGCCACGTTCACGCGGTCACCCGCCTCGTAGGAGCGAAGCTTCCCGACCACGGCAACGTACGACGGCGTGACCGCCTGCTGGAGGAACTCCATCGCTTCCGGCTGGTATTGCCCCGCGTAGACGAAGACCGACTCAGAGCCGGCGAACACGCGTCCTCGCCAATACTCGGTACTCGACCCGACATCCCTCGTCTCGGTGAGCGCCCCGACGATCAGCACTCGGTTCACCGCGACGCCAGTCGGTGACAGGCTGAGCACTGGCGCTCGCTCCTCGTCGGATTCCTGAAACGTGTGCGTTGAACCGTTGATCTCCTGGGCGAGCATCCGTCGAGCTGGCTGGCGGGCCGTCACCGCAGGTTCAAGCACCTCGTCACTGAGATCCTCCTCGGCGGACCCTTGGGCCACGTCGTCGACGAGGAAGTACTCGCCCACAACCGGTCCAGTGAGTTGATACGGCCGACCGAACACCCGCTCAACGAGTTCGTCGACGACGACACTGGTATCGAGTGCGTCCATCGCCATCGCCTGGGCGTCCGCCATCGACAGCCTCGAAACCGCGGTCGTCGCCTCGGCGTCGAAAACCGCGTTGATCGACCGGTTGCCGTCGTCGACGACGGCCTTGATTCGAAGATCGAACGCACCTTCAACGTCGCCATGCTCGGCACATCGCTCTCCCGAGAGTACCCGGGTACAGTTGGACTCGGGACAGCGCTTGATCAGCCCCGATCCCTCCTGGATAGCCACGATAGCCCCACCTATGGTGACGCCCTCTGCAGCCGTGTTGACCGCCTCCTCGGATGGTTCGACGGCGCTCGCTGAATTGAGACTCACCGAGTAGCGGCCCTGGTACTCGTGGGTGACGGCGTTCTGGAATTGATACGTCTCCCCTTCGACCAGTTCGGGAAGGTTCGCGCTCTCCCACTTGACGAACTTGAGCCGGCCGGACTCATCGCCGAGTAGCCCGACTTGCGCAATCTTCTCGCTCCGGGGCTCCCAGAGTTCGACGACCTCGGCGACGAGGTCGATCCATTGATCAGGTTCTGCAACGTCCCCGAGCATCGCACGCTCGAACTGCGAGCCCGTCGAGTACCCGGCCAGCGTGGCGAGTTCAGCTGGAAGGTCCGATCGCTCGAGCCCGGCGTCGCGCATGACTCCCCGGACAACCGTCCGAACGGCCTCATCCACCGGAACCTGATGGGCGACCAGTTCGTCAAGGCGCTGCTCGATTGCCTGCCGGGTGATCTCTCCTTCGAGTGCTAACCCGTCACTCGGCGATGTCGTAATCGCGTCGAAGTGGGGGGTGATTGTTTCCGCACGGTCCCGCAGCTCGGTCGTGGTGGTCTGCGACATCTCGAAACACTCCTGAGGACGCTCAGAGCACCGCTCGCGATTCCGACGCTGCGTCGGGACCTCGCGCCGTGCTTGGCCTCCTCACTCCCTTGGGATTGGTAAAATCCGGACGGCAGGCTGAACCGATTGGCAGGCAGCTCGTCCTCCCGACCTTACTCGTTGGAGTCAGTAGGTAGGAGACAACGAGAACCTAAATATCATCTGCTCAAATTATCAATCTAACGTGCCGGTTCAATCCGAGAGAGTTCGCACGACGTTGTCGACGGTAAACAGCCGGATGTCGTCGCGCTCTTCAGCAGCTTCCACGACGGATTGCTTGAATCCGTTCCGGCTGAACAGTGCGTACTGATACGCCGGTTCCTGGCCACCCTCAGGAGTCCAGTCCACGAGGGGTACTTCGTTCTCGAGGTGGCTGAGGATATCGTATCCAACTGGGTGTCGGCGGAATTTCGCTTCACCGACCACGAGCGTGTCTCCGTCTGTCGGTGCGACGATATCGATCTCCCGACCGCTCCCATCCCACCAGTTACTTGGCTCCTCCACGAAGCGATACTGATCACCGTACTCGTACAGAATGGTCTGCTGGCACAGCCGTTCGAAGGTACCACTGACGAAGTCCGGAAGTTCCGGTTCGACGAGGTCTGCGTACGCATCGTCGCCGTACACTTCGTACCGAGCCGTTCGACCGTACACGAACCGAAACCAGAACCGGAACAACGGGTCACTCGTCCGGTATCGCCCTTTTCGACTTCGGTCCGGATCGACCGTAGCCGGATAGTGCTGCTCGATGATTCGGAGATCCCGGAGTCGACTGAGGTAGTAGCCAACGCTCCCGCTGGTGATGCCAGCCGACTGTGCAATCTCGTTAGGCGTCCGGTTCCCCTCAGCCATCGACTTCAGCACCGCGAAGTACCGGTCGACCTCGTCGACCTCCCGGTGGAGTACGTTCTCGGGTTCTTCGTGGAGGCTCCCGTCCCGCTGGAGCAGCGTCCGTGTGACGTTCGCTTCGAGTGGTTCGTCGTCACGGACCGCCCTGAGATACTCTGGCGTTCCGCCGAAGATGCCGTAGGTCATCACCTGCTCGGCGGGCTCGTACGCAGGGAAGAACGACAGCGCCGCATCGAAGGGGAGCGGTCCCACATCGATCTGTCCGTTCGGGTCTTTCGCCACTCGACCATAGAGCGGTCCCGAGCCGTCGAGTGCGTACTCGTACATCATTCCGATCGCTGAGCCCGTGAGGACGAACGTCGTCGCCGTCTCCGACGCCGTGTGATCCCAGACCCGCTGGAGAATCGATGGTAGCGCCTCAGTCTGCTCAACGAGATACGGGAACTCGTCGACGACGACAATCGCATCTTCCTCTGCGAGATACCCGAAGAGCGCCTCCCAGTCCTCTCGGATCCGCGTGATACCTGGGTACACAGTTGCGGCATCACTCGCGAACGAGCTGAGTTGCTGTTCGGCGCTCCCTCGTGTCGCTTGGTAGTAGACAGCATCATCTCGGTCCTTGATTGACTCGAGAACGAGCGTGGTCTTTCCCATGCGCCGGCGCCCATATACCACAGCAAGTGATGCGCCCTCCGTCTCGTAGAGCGCTCGCAGCCGATCGAGTTCCCGTTCTCTGTCAACGAATCGCGCCATACCCTGCATTCAATCGGAGGGGTAAAAAGATGTTCCCCTACCTTAGTTGAAGCTAAGATAGTTCAACCTAACCAAATCTATAATATATTAGCTAGAACACAGGTAGCCGCGCTCCGAGAGACATGTCGTACACTATCGACTCCATCCTCGGCGCCCGGATCGTATTGGATAGCTCCGCTCGATTCGCGGCAAGCGACACTAGGCACGTCGTCAGACACACCATCCAGCATCGCGGCCGGCGCGAAACGAACACCGAGGAGTGGAGTTAGCTGGTCGCGCAGTCGGTGGCGTCGAGCATCCGCTCACGAGCGGCTTCGACGTCCGAATATAACTCGAGAGCGTGTTTGATGAAGCGTCGATCCTCCTCAATGAGTTGCCAGTCTTGAACGACATCACGTCGCTCTCGGATCTCCGTACTCGACAAGGAACCATCCGCGAGAGACTGTTCGAGTTCTTCCCACGTCTCGACGTTGTAGGTCTCCTGCCAGGCTTCGATTTTCTTGGCGATGGTGGTCAGTTCGTCTTGTAACTCCTCACGGGTGTGCCCCTCAATGAGCCGACGAAGCTCGTCGAACAACAACCGGGTGTAATCGGGTAGGTACAGCATCGACTCGTCCGCGTCAACCCGACGCAACTGCCCCCGATCGACGAGATCTTCGAGTTCTTGATTCGTGGTACTCCAGGCCGTCTCGGCCTGCTCGCTGATCCAGTTGGTCGATCGGGGTTCACTGAGCGTGAGCGCGACCGAGCGAATCCGCTCTCGAGCGCTCATCGTCCCGGTCCACGACTGGACACCACCAGTGTGATCGTCTGTCATCCGGTTCCCCCCGTCTCCCCGTTCGCCCTACCTGCTCATATATGATTGTACCATCTTGTATAATCAAGATAAGCCACTCCGATGGGTCAGTTAGGTGTATACGCTGGCTCTCGGCTCATAGCCACCGTCGTCGGAGCCAGTCCCTCAGTCGTGACCCGCCATCGTCCTCGGGTGGCGAATCTTCCGCCTCGTGCTCCGATGCGGGTGACCTGGGCGTCTGTTTCGTGGGGCCTATTACGTCTCGGTCATCACTACGCGACTCCTCGATATCGAGGTCCCCTTCAGGCGGGGCAGCAGGCTCGCCCCGTGGGTCGATATCGTCCGTATCGGCCCCGTTCTCAAGTGGATCGTCGGAAAGAGACGCGTCGCTGGACTGGAGATCGAGCGCAATGCGGTACCATCGAAGGCGTGTTTCGAGGTCTGCGATCTGCTCCTCGTAGGCATCAAGCTGCTCCTGTTGTCGCCTAACCTTGGTTGCTAGCCGCTGGGCATCCTCGACCGCGTCCATATCGAGTGGTGGCACTGTACCGTCCGTCGATCCCTCAGTAGAACGGTGCGGACCTGCTCCCGGAGTCGACGGGGAGGGAATGGTTCGTCCAGTCGACCTCTCTGATGTCTTCCGCAGGTCGACCCCATCATCCTCTTTCGGGTCGCTCGCCGGCGGGCTGTAATAGTCGTCGAGTTTGAGGAGGGTTCGAGCGATGCAAACCTCGCCGTACGTGGCCCCGTTCCCGAAGTGACGCCGGTCCCATTTTTCGCGCATCAACCCAGATTCCCGGAACAGTTGGTCCATCCGCTCGGGGTCGCCAGCGGTCCAGAAGGCTAGATAAAAACACAACCCCATGTCTGCCTCCGACTGCGACGGATAGCGGCTATCCCGTCCACGCCACAGCGAATGATTGCCGTCGAGGAGCGCCTGGATAGTCGCCCCGCTCTTCGAGGCCGTCGCGCGCCTGAGCAGTTCCGCGTCCGGGAGGTCCACACCCGGACCCGCAACCTCGTCGATGGTTCGGGGCACGGGATCGGGCATTTCGGCCGGCGACAGTCCATGCAGTGCCGCCTCGAGGGCCGGATCGTCCACCGCTGGCGGGTCCCGGCCGAACTTCCGGCGCAGTCCAGAGTGCGGCCCCACCGGTTGGGCCGACGCCCCGTCCTCACTCGCACCCTGTAGGGTTCCATTCGAGGTCGCCTGGTCCGTCGCCTCGGTCAGCGTGATCGCCTCGTCGTCGCCGGCGGTCTGGACGAACTCGTGATGCACCGCGAGCAGGGCGTCCTGCCGGCGGGCGACCACATCGGGTGTCTCGGAGAGGTGCGCCCCAGTCACGGTGAAAAAGCGATCCCGGTCGTACATCTCGACGTCGCCCCGGCGGTTCCGTCCCGGCGGGAGTTCCCCCTCGACGAGAACGTGGATGCCCGTCCCCGAGGGCGAAACCTCAGTGTAGGAATCGAGGCGGTCGACGATGGCGGCAGCCCACGGCGCCAGTTCCTCGCTGTTGGCGTCGCGACAGTGATCCAAGTCGACACCGACGATCCGCTCCTCTGGGTCGAATACGAAACCCACGCCGTCGGTCCGGGTGGACGACTCGCGATGATACGTCACCGCCGTCTCGAAGCCTCGCCACGTTCCCGGATCGGTGGCACTTGCGAACACCGTCCCGCTCGTCGGGTAGGGTTTGATCGGGACCTTCGTCGGCTTGCCGTCGCGGTCGTCTTCACGCCAGCAAATCCACTGCTCGAGGTCGGCCAACTGCGCGGGGATCGAATCGGTGTCGAGCGTCGGTGTCATAGGAATCCTGAGCGTGGTGGCGATCGGTATCGGATATGTGAGAGATTCGGATTACTGGCTTGCTCGTTACGCCGTTCACTCGGTTGATGTCTCAGAAATGTGTCTGGTGCGTGTTGGCCCGTCCGGCGACCGACGAGCACTCTCCACGACCGACTCTGTCCAGACGGAATCAGACCCGACGTGCGAGCGACTTGTCGGGGTGAGCGAGGTGCGTCGTCTCCACTTCGAGTTGCAGGTCTCCAAACCGTTCGACAGCGCTCGCTTGTGGGTCTCCCGGTGAGCAACGGACCCCACCCTACTAAGCTATGTATTCGTCGAAGACCTGCATGGGCAGTCGAGCATCGCGGAGAGATGTTCCTGTGCGATCTGAGGGCGCTAGGAGACCTGCAACTCATCACTCGCTCTCCTCGTCTGAGAATGCCTCCACGGCATCGATGAGGTTGGTCGCGCCGAGGATTCGCCACTCGGTCAGGTCACCGAACGTCTCTTCGGAGATCGTTTCATAATTGTTGATACTTTTGTATGGGACGTCACTCACTCGTCCCGCCTCGTGAAGGGTTCTGACAAGTTCGTGGGCGGTGTCGTAGTTGGGGACGACCCACACCCGCAGAAGACCCTCGGTCCGAGCCATGTCGTCGTAGTGCTTGACGATCCACTCGGGTCGAAGATTCGTGACCACCTCGCCGACGCATCGGAGTCGCCGGGTACCGTCTGAGTGCTCAATAAACGCGGCGACATCATAGATAATCCCGCCCCCCATCGGCTCATAGTAAGTCTCGACAACGAACTCCTGACGCTCGATGTAGCGTTTGAGGTACTCGACGTACACTTTGTGCTGAACCTTCTCGTGCGGGTCGCCGGTGTTACGACCGCGGTACAACGTCCGGTCGACCACCGTCTGTCCCTCGGGAGTGACGTAGTAGTACTTGCGGCCACGGATGCGCTGGATCTCCAAGTATCCGTATTCCTCCAGTTTCGAGACATCGATGTCACTACCGGCGGTGTTCCTAATCGTAGTCATCGATTCCGTGAGGTCGTAGCCACCGAGTTCACCGTTCAGCGCGTCGATCACGCATCGGAGAAAACGACGTTCATCGTCGGTCAACGCCCCATCTCGCGCCACGTCGTTGGCGTCTTGTTCTGAGGTACCGCCATCTGACGTTCGGGATGTGGCATCGCCACCGGGTTGGGAGTCGGGATCGTCCGAGTCAGGTGTCCCGCTAGAGAGGCCATGTCGGGTCCGTACGGAGAGATCCTCCGAGGGTGTCGTGCCGGTACCCATGGTCGTTCCGAACTCATTCGAGCCCCCACCGGACCGAGAGCGTCCGTCTGCATGCTCGTTCGAGGACTGGTCGTCGTTCTGTTCCGACGATTGCTCGCTCGACGTGTCTGTGCTACTGCGCTTGCCATGACGCTCATCAGGATCCTCGTCGGTAGTCTGTCCGGTGTGTTCGGTCGCCTCCACCGGCCTGTCGGTTCTACCGGAATTCGTGGCGCCAGCTCCCCATCGCGCAACACGCTGGGCAGCATCGGGCGGACAGTTCACTCCCGGCAGGAGGCAGTAGGTAAATCGCGTGCGCGACCACTGGAGGTGATCCGCCTCCTGATAGGTCTGTGCTTGCGCTCCCCCATCTCCGGGATCCGAGCGATACGTCCCAGGATGTACGGGGTCGTCGCTGTCGCTGTGACCGGACGGAATCGGGAGCGGTTTGAGCGTCACCAGCTCCGGGGTGTCAGTCATGAACCCCGTATCAGGGAGTTGAGCCAGCCACTCCCCGCGAGGGAGTGAGGCAACCCGGTTGGCCAGCCCTTCAGCGTCCAAGTCCTCGTGGAACAGTGTCGTCGCGAGTTCGTCGTCGATGGCGAGCTTCCCGATTAGCTTGGTGTTGATGTTCCGGAGGATCTCCTTGTACGCTCGCGTGTCCAGCGCGTCGCGTTTGACCTGTTCAGGGAAGTGGACGATCACCTCGAATGCGAGGGCGAACTCCCGAGCGTCGGGAATCATCTCGTTGCGGACCAGACCGGCTTTCAGCACCGGCGCGGCCTCGTCGATAATCAGGTTCACGCAGTAGCCGTCCGCCGGGCCGGGGAGGTCCCGATCCCAGCGCTTGCGCAGCCGGACCCACGACCAGAGATAATCGAGCATCAGTACCGTGAACAGATTGCTCGAGGCTGGCCGGAGATCCCCCGTGTCGATGAGGACGACCGTCGTCGAGTCGAGTAGCGCATCCAGATTGAACAACATCTGGTCGTCAGCGTAGGTGTCGGCGGTGTCGTCCCACTCGGGAACAAAATTGAGCATCCGCCAGATGAAATCGCGTTCGCGGAGTTTGGTGATCCGATTCAGCACCGCGTCGATGGAGGTTGCAAATCGGCGTGGATCACCGCTGAGGTGACGTCTGAGCGTTTGATCGAGATCATTATCCGTCACCTTCGGGAGATACTGGTCGCCTTGTATCTCGGCGCCTGTTCGCTGCATCTCGATGACGGCCTTCTGCATCTCGGTAGCCGCCGTGAGCAGGTCGCTGATCGCGTAGGCGTCCTCGCCGTGGATGGGGTCGAAGAGCGCAACGATCAGGTTCGAGAGGATTTCCTGAGCGACGAACGCCTGGTTGTGCTGTTCCTCGCCGAGGACGTACGTGAGCAACTCGTTGTACCGATCCACCTTCTCCTGGACGGCCGCCTCCCGCGAGATCCCGGCGGCGAGCTGCGGCCGAATGTCGAAGAACGGGAATGCCGGCAGTTCGCCGTTCGGCCCCGGCACCGGCAGATGGACGATGTCATCGAGGTCACCAAACCGGTGAAAGTGGGCCCGCTTGTACTCGCTGGCCATGCTGCCGCCCTTCTTATCGAAGATGAAGATCGGCCCGTCGAGTTCCGCGTAGGCGGTTAGCGCATCGTTGATCATCGCGGTGGTCTTCCCGCTGCCCGTCGTCGACGCCCGGAGGACGTGGTGGACGAGTTGTTCCGCGGTGAGGTGAACTGGAATATTCCGGCGTGAGAGTGCGGCTGTCTCCGCCTCGCCGATGCACATTCCGGTGTCGAAGGTCCGGAGCAGTTCTTCGTTGGTTGCGGTCAGTGGCGACCGCACGTCTGGAGCCCCACCAGACGCCCCGCGACTCGGCTTGGGAAGTGCCCCCGTGCTGGGGACGGTGACGAAGTTCGCGAGTTCGTCCGGGCTGGTGACGATCACTGGCGCGTCGTCACCGAAGCGATCTCTGAACCCGACGCGCCCGAGTTGGGCCTCGGTGAGTCGTCGGTACTCGCGGTCGGCGTCGCCAAGCACGCTCCCCTCGATCCCATAGTAGGGACCGCTAAGCGCGGTGAAGGCTCCCGCGATGCCACCGATGACGGCCGTGTCGCCGGCGGCTCTGATGGAAACATCGAAGGTCACAGCGGGCTGTTTGAGGTCGATCTGTCCCATCCGACTGTGCTGAGTGGACTGTCCACTAGCATCCGGGCCGCTGATGGTGCCCCCGATCTGTTCGGGTGTATCCGGGCGGTGACGCTGGCGTCGTTCCTCCTCGGAGGTTCCGAGCAGCGTCGCCGCCGCCTCTTGCTTGAACGCGCTCCACATGCTCGTCGTTCCCATCTTGAGGTTGCGCTTGTGGCGTTCGGCATCCCTCGTCCAGTCGCGCTTCGGCGTGAACACTACCTGGTAGACGAACGGCTCGTCGGTCGCGAGCGCCTGTTCGAGGAGAACGCTCAACGGGGAGCGATACCCGTCGTCAGCGTCTAACGAAAGTTCGCTAAATCGCGAAAGCAGGGTCATCCAGTCGTTGTTCTTCGTCTCGACGCCGTGCCATCGGACGAATTCGGGAGGCTCGCGCTCGTCGGCGTCACTTAGGCCCTCACCCGTAAGTGGATGAGCCGCCTCAATGTCGAGCGGCTCGAAGCCCTCCAGTTGACCGAGTTCGTCGATGCCTTCGAACTCGGCGAGTTGTGCGGCCTCCCCCGAGGCGGATGGCTCGAATACTTCAGTGACGGAGAAGGGGACGACCTCGAAGTGGAACGACTCGGGGTACATCGCTCGAACGTTCGCCGCGAGCGTCTCGAAGGCTTCCCGCTCGTAGGGGCGGACGCCGAGGTAGAAGTCGAACCGCTGCGTGGCCCGTGGCTTGTGGATCAGGAACTCGAAGGTGAGACGCGTACTAACGAACGAGAGTCGCTGTTCGAGGCTGAAGGGCATCTGCCGGCCGCTCCCAGTTCGATAGAGTCCGTATAGCGCTTTGACGACGTGACCCGGCGTGACCTGCTCGCGGGCCGGTGTGATCTTGATGAATGGTCGTGCAGTGTCGTTCGACTCCGCGGCACTCGAAGAGTCGTCCGAATCCCCGTCTATGGAGTCGTCGTCCGCACTCGCCCCTGACGAGGTATTCTGTGCGTCGGTGGTCTCTGAGGTGGGCGAACCTTCTGAGTCTCCAGTGTCGATGTCGCTCGGGGCAGTACCCTGCAGGCGGGTCGCCACAGCCGTGCGGAGTTCGTCGTCGCTGACATCCGGTATTCGACCGCGATGCTTCGACCGATCTGGCTCACGCACGAGAAGGCCTCCGATACCGTTCCCTGATCGTGGACGTATCGTCCGCCCAGTAGCTGGTGTGTGAGATGTACCGCTGGTGATGAGGTGTACTCATGGACGGGAGATTGACGAGGTCGAGAGGTGGTGCTGAATCGCGAGTGGGTAGCTCACCCGGCGATGAACTCGAGCAGGGAGACGAGGGCACCCAGCCCGAAGTACGCGACGACCATCGCAGCCCCACCCATCGTGAGTTTCATGCCGGTTTCGGAGCGCTGTGAGTTGTTCCGGGCGCTAAGCCAGACGATGAACCCCAACACCAGTATGGTCAATCCAGCGTACTGGAGCGTGATGTAGAGGACGTTGTACAGGTTATCGAGGATCGTCTCCCAACCGGATGTGTTTCCTCCGCCCCCGCCGACCGGCGCCTGTGCCGCAGCACCGCCGGTGAAGAAGACGAGGGTGACGAAGACCGCGATGAAGACGATCTCGAAACTCAGGATGGAGTTCAGACATTTGAGGCGATTCGACAGTCGGTTGACGGCGTGCTTGGGAATCATTGCACGGCCGCCGTTTGCGCCCAACTGTGATTGTAGTATCAGGTGTTCGCACTGCGTACCCGTGCGCGATGCGCACTCGTACGCGTTGCGTACATGGTCCGTCTACCCCCGAAATATGCGTCTTTTGTGGGATGTAGAGTAACAGTTAAGATTGGTAACTACTCTCATAGGGATGAACTCGTAGTCGCAGTTCCCGACTGGTAGCATACAGGCAGTGACCACCATGGAAGTCAAAACTCCATCAGACGGCCCCGTCCTCACGAGGAGGTCGTCCCAGCCATGAGCAGGAAGTCGATACCCGTCAGCGAACAAACCCGAGACCGCCTGCTCGCGTACAGCAATCGAAACCTACTGCAGGATCAGTCCTACGACGAGGCAGTGAACGAACTGCTCGACTGGCTCGAATTTCCCACGACCGACGAAATCTACCAGAACTACAGCGTCATCTGGGACGTTGTCCCGCGGATGTGCGATGAGACAGCTGAGCAAGAGGATTTTGAACCGCTGGTTCGGGTTGAGCCAGTCAGCGATCACGACGACTAGAGCATCCCGATCACAACTCCAGGAGAGCAGTCACCAACTGAGCCTCACATTTTGCTCGGCTGTTCAAACATTCCTCAATCGAACCTTCCTGCGTGACGAAATCGCCCGAAATCCCCCCGTGGTTCCGCGTATTCTGTGACAGGCAAGGAATCTCCGACAGCGCTACAAAGCGGTGAAAACGCTCGCGAAGACGGTGAAAAGAGTCCCACCCATCGAGACGCCGATCATCACTAAACCGTAGGTGACGCCGTGGTAGCCACGAGTTCGTGTCTGTCCGTACGGACTGCCCACAGCCCACAGCGCTGCCCCGAGCGAGAAGCAGGCCAGGCCCAGAAACGAGAGCATCCCTGAGACGGCATGTGCAATCGGGAGTAGTTCACTCGCGCCTACGGCCCCGTAGGGCCAACCCGGTGGGAGGAATCCTGAACCGCCCATGACGTACGCGACGAGATCATAGAACGCGCTCAATCCGAAGATCGCCACGAGTGCTGCACACGATCCAAGGATCATCCCCTGGAAGCGAAGCGACCGGCGAACGTTTGACCCAGAGACCCAGTAGCCCATTACCCCCACGACGAGCGCACAGAGCGCAATGTACTTCGCCGTCAGTTCAGCCACCACGAACAATCTGAACGCTGTATCGACGATGGCGGCGACAGAGGGCATACTGACGGTTCTCAGCTGAATCCCGGCGCCTCTGAACAAAAATACTCAGAATGTACGCAATGCGCACTTCGGATCGAGCGCCGATGATCACTGATTGTGGGCAAAACGTGGGGAATAGCTGATTTGGCAGCGATACAGCCAAGCTACTACTCCTCGAAGTGTGCCTGCTCGACTGTCGACGACGGCGGGAGTGAGGTGAATTTCGTCAGTATGTACAAAAACGGACATCGCGGTGCCGCCCTCGTGCTAATGGCCCCTCTGACAGTTGTCTTCGGTGTGCTTGGTCTCGGGATGAGTATGGTAGCGGTTGCCGTCTGCCGACTCCCCGATATCGATCACGACTACGAGTGGCTGGCACACCGTGGGCCGACCCACACGATCTGGTTCGCGATCGGGATCGCCGCGCTGGTCGTCGCGGGCGGATACGCGTGGCTGTCAGTATTACCCGTCGACTTGCCCGCCCTCCTGCTCGCACTACTTCTCGGGGCGACCGTCTTTCTCGGCCTCCTCTCACACCTGTTCGCCGATGGGCTGACGGCCGGGCGGGGTACTCACGCGATCAGACCGTTCCGCCCGCTGTCTTCTCATCCGTTCCGGCTGGGGCTGGTTCGAGCGGATTCTGAACTCGCTAACCGCCTGTTGCTCGTCGGGGGGATGCTATTCCAAGGTTTAGCGTTCGCTGTCTCCGTTAGCGGGGTAACTGGGGTGGTAGTCTGAGAAGAATATAAATAAAGCCATGGAGTCGGATCAGGTCCTTTCCGTTTGCTGGTAGAACGATGGTGCTGAATACAGAGCGCGTATACAGCACATCGTACACCAAGAACCGAAGCTGTCTGAGTCGACCAGTACAGTCAGCATGAGCAGTTGCCTGAAATCCACGACGGATCGGAAGTTAACACATATATCGGACAACCATGTATTCTTTTTTATATGCGATTCTGTGACGAGTGTGGTTCGATGATGCACACGGAGGGCAATAGGTGGGCGTGTCGCTCCTGTGAGAACGAGGAGCCACGGGACTCGCGAGCAGAAGCAGCGATGACGACCCAGGATGGACAGCAGGACGACGGGACACCCGACGTGGCCGACGCGACTCAGGACACCACCGAGACGATGCAGGAGCCCTGTCCAGTCGAGGATTGCGACAGCGACCGGGCCTCCTACGAGATGCTGCCGAAGCCAGGCGGCTCTTACGAGGTTCGACTGTTCACCTGTGTCGAGTGCGGCCACAAGTGGCGCGAATCCTGACGACGCAACTCGCGAACCCCGCCGCGCTGCATGAACCCTCTCTATTCAGCACAGCAGTTCTGTCGGCAGTTGGGGGTCCTGAGGCCAAATGGGCCGATCCCCAGTCATGCTCATCCCAGCCTTCGTAGTGTTTCAACTGCCTCTTGATGTGGAATAGCTCCCATTTGCAGTCGTAATAGAGGACGTTAGCGAGCGCTCCATCCTCGCCGACGAACTCCTCGACATGCCACCAGGACGGGAGTTCAACAAAACCGAGTTCGCAGAGCATGCCGGCGTCACGCGACAGACAGTCGGCAACTACATCGGCGTGCTTCTAGAACTCGATATCATCGAGGAGGTTCCGAACATTTCTCCACAGCGACACCAGTTGGCAGAGAGCGATGTCGTCGAGGAACTATTCGCGTTCAACAGCGTACTAACGCTGCTGGAGAATAGATCACGAACCTGAATACAAACACGCGTTCTTCGTTAGCCGTGAGTTTGATAAGTGGCACTTTCTAACGCCCGACTGGTTCCCCACTCCGTGACATCCCCCTGGGAACCCGACGTCACGTCCATTCGTTACGTCGCTCACAGCGTGGGGAAACGAGGCACCCCTCTCTCCCCCCTTTTCCCACGCGGTTTTGAAAGACACTCAGTAAGACGGTCAGTCGGACTCCTCAGCAGCAACGAGATACCGCAGGGGATGGGGAAGAGGATATCGCATTTTCGTCCTCAACAGCGTCAACGATGTCCCGGGCTTGCTCGGTCGGTGTCGTGGAGACCGAGTCGGGGTGAGATGAAATCATGAACAGACTCACTTCCACTTCTGGCGGTATTCTTCCAACTCCTCCGAATCGATCCACTCCTCGGGGTCAAGACCGTGCTTCTCGCACAGGACTAGCTTCGTACTAACCGAGTCTGCACGTTCAACTGCCCAAGCTTCGGGCGGCCGCTCCGTCGACGTACGCTCACTCACGTGCTGATCCTCCAACAGCATCGGCGTCAAGCCGTGGACAGCGAGTCTGTTGATCATGAGCATCGTCTGCACCAACGGATGTCGAACGTTCTTGATGTAGAGCTGATTCCCATGTTCATCTGAGCCCGCTTCAGCCAACACGCCCCACTGCAGGAACACGTCCTTGTGACGGCTGAACGACGAGCGCGACACCTTCTCACCCATGGAACAGAACTCAGCCGCGGTCACCGGACGCTCGTGGAGACGCATTATGACATCCCACATCGCCGCTCGCGTCGGCGGCAGGAACAGGTTGGCAAACGCAGTATCCTGATTTCCGAGATCTTAGATGACCTCGTCGTGGGACATGAGCCGGTGGGGGCGACGCTGCTTGACCGTCTCGCGTCTGAGCTTCGCGCTCTCGCTATACAGCTTGTCCTTCGAGTAAACCGTCAGCGGGTCAGGAGTCGGACTGTCAGGCTCTTCTGCGGCCATACTCCGTGAGTCTCGAACCCTGTATTTATGCTTTCAAATTACAGAGATGAATTTCACGACTGAAATGGGAAATATCAATAGAATCATATGAATTCCTACGGTTCATACTGGACGACATCGCATATACCGCATCCAGAACACCGCGAAAATCCCGAGCACCAGCCACTCGACGAAGAGCATCGCATTCGATACTGCGTCGTTCAGGTAGCTAACCACTTCGATCGCGTCGACGAAGATTGAGGCACTCGAGACAGCCACCGCCTGCGTCCGCAGGTAGTACGTCGAGTGGGGTTCCCACCAGTCGTCGCCGGTGAACCGCGCTTGGACGATTGGTCTGTTAATGTCGACCGTCGCGACGCCGCTCGCATTCGTGACCACCGCCGGGACCGTTGCCCCGTCGACATAGACCTCCCGCCCGCTAATCGGTGTGCCGTCCGTCTCACGGAGGGTTATTTCCGCGGTGCCCGTTCCGTCGTCAATCGTCACGTTCAGCACCGCTTCCTCGTACCGTGTGACCTGCTTCCGTGTCGTCACCGGGAACCCCCAGATATCGACGGCACTGACGGAAATCGACTCGCCGGTCACGGCATCCGTACTCTTCAGGGTGCCCGCATACTGGTCATATAGCGGGGTTCGATTCGCGTTCTCTGGCGCGACGATCGTATCTGGAAGGGGTGTCGCTGCAACCGACCCAGCCTCGTCGGCACGGGTCGTCTCCCACCAGATGTGCCGGTCGGCGGGCTGGTCGGCGAGGACGCTCACGTTCGCGGGACTCATCCGGTACCGCAACATCGCCGGATACTGCCCGCCGTACGAATGCGACGCGGCGACTTCCGAGGTCCCGCTCTCGGTTCGTTCCTCGACAGCGGTGTTCCGCGAGACAGAGAAGAACCGCCACGGGGCAGTCACGTACATCGTCTTCTCACCGACCTGCACCTCGACGCGCTCCCAGCCAGCGGCGCCGGCGGCCAGTCCTTGTGCACCCGTCCACTCGACTGAGACGACATCGTCACCGGGCCGGTCGTAGACGCGGACATCGACCGAGAGGTCGTCGCTGTTTATCGTCTCGATAGGCACCGACCGCGTGAGCGTAACCGATCGGGTTTCGACCCGCGTCCGATCCCAATCACCACACCGGGAACTGGAAACGCCGTAGCGCTTCTGGAGTTCGACATCGATCTGGAGTGTGGCAGTCATGGTATGGATGCCGACAGGCAACGGCCTCGGCTCGGACAGCGGCGAGGTATAGTTCAGCGTCGTCCATTGGCCCGGTCCCCACTGCTGCATACTGATATTGCCTGCAGTGACATCCACTACCGTGGCCTCCGAGTCCAGTAGTCGGTAGTTCGCCCACCGCGTGAGCGAGTAAGATTTCCCATTGATGGTACAGGAATCGCTCTCGGAGTAGTCCGTGGGCACGCTGATGCGGTAATCCCACGGAATGTACGTGTTCACCTGCCGGGTCTGGGTAACGTATCGATTCCGGTACCAGACGCCTGGTGTGACATCGATGAAGCCGAGATAGGCGTCTCGAACCAGATCGTGCGAGCCACTACGCCACACGAGCGAGGTCGACGCCCCGTCGACGGTCGGAAACACTTCGCTCCCATTGTCCATCGGAACCGCTACCGTGCTCCGGGCGACGCTCTCGCTCGGCGCGAGTTCGGAATACCGGAGGAGTCCTTCGACGATATCGCGCTTCCGGTCGGTGATCGTCTGGTACTCAGCGGACTGTACCAACGCTGTCCCAGGGTTGGTAACCTCGGGGACACTCCCGTTCACCTCGACTTCAGCACCGTACACGGGATTCCACCAGCCGTTCGGGTTCCGCACCTCGACCGTATACTCCCCGTCAGTGTCCGTTGCCTGGCTCGGATCGGCGTCGTAGAGCGGGAGGATGCGGAGTTCCCGGTCACCCCACTTGGTGTTCCACTCCTCGAGTGTGTACCACCGATCCCGATAGGGAATGGTGTAGTAGCCGGTGAGCCCGCTCTGGTACATATCCGACTCGTTGGCGATGACGAGTGCGTCGCGCGGGCGGATGCTGTCCTCCCAGAGCTGAACCGGCTGCGTGACGACGGTCTGATTGACCTCTCGGATGGTACCGTTGTCGTACTCGTAGATCTGAATCGTGCTTGATCCTCGGGCTGGATCGGGATCGTTGCTGGCGAGCACCCGAAACGTGTCGTTATAGGTTCGGTCAACGCCCGGCTCGGGTTCAGGGATCGTCAGTCCACCGCTAAATGCCGCCCCTGCAAGGGTGCTCGTAACGACCAAGAGAACCACCCCGACAGTAACGATCCGCGAGCATCGACTGACCATCCGACGGAGTCGGAAGCCACCCGCATCACGACGCGCTGACGGCGATTGCTCGCGTGTCCGTTCCTGGGACGGACGCACTCCCGTCTCATCCGAGGACATACGTCAGGAGGTTCAGGAACGTACTCCAGGCCGACCCCACGACGAACAGGCCACAACCGGAGAGGGCAAGTCGACGGCCCCACGTGCGCCGCTGGAGGCGGTGGCTCCCAAGCCACGCCATCAGGCCGAGCAGGAGGAGACAGAGCCCGGCGTAAATGAACACTTCTGCAGTCCAAGCTGGGAAGTTGAGGAGCGCTCCGAAGTCGACACCACTCGCGAGCACTGTCATCTGCCACCCCCTGAGAGTCCAAGTGACGGGATGTTCCTCATGAGAGAGGCAGTCACTCCGTTCGGGAACGTGTCACAGAGAACTGGCGCCCCGCTGATCGAGTGGAGTTGCTGGGCGTCGGGATTCAGTATCAAAGGCAGACGAGTCCCCACAGTGTGAGTACCCGCCGGGTCGGGACTGCCGGCACTCTGGCTCAAGGTTCCATACTCGAAAAGGGCGTGGAGTCGTTGGATCATGGGAGTCGTGTTGCGGTTCGGAGACGGTGCAGTCGGGAATCACAGGAAATCCCCACTGGGGCCCCTACCAATACGTACACGACCGGGGACAAAGCGGTTCCAGGGTTACGGGAAGCGTACACGTACGCATTGCGCACACGTACGGGTCGCGCACAGTTGCGAGATGCGTACTTCTGAAATGACCAAGGTGACTGGCCGGACAGAAGACGTGTGATGGCCAGTTATCCGCCCCGGAGGAATCCGCAGTCCGAGATGGAAGCAAACCAAACCCAACGGGAGTGCCCAATCACGAGGAGAGATCATCTGAGCGCTACCGAGCACCTGCCAGCAACAGGCGTGGAGGTGACTCATGCCTGAAATCGAGATCTGCTTCGGTAGTGAGGGGGAGTACGAACGCCTCCGCGATATCCGAGACAAATACGGCGTCCAGTGGCGGGGGATGCTCATCCAGGGTGCGAAGCAACTGAAGGGCCTTCACCACCCGGCCTTGATCCGAGACCCCTCCAAGCGACCGTCCCTCTCCGACTGTTCCGAGCAACCAGTCGAGATCGATATCACCAACGCCGAGGTCGATATCGCCCGGCAGCGGTCCTCCGAGTCGCGATGACGTCGACACGCATCGAAGTCGACGACGACCAGTTCGCCGCGCTCGAAGCTATTCGGACGCACTACGGCGTTAACTGGCGCGGAATGCTGATCCAAGGCGCCGAGCGTCTCGAAGACGGCGTGGTGTTCCGGACTGAGTCCGAACACGGCTGTTCCCGATCCGGCAGGGAGGAGGACGACTGAAATGCCCGATCCAGTACCGGTCGCAAGTAACCTGCTGGAATCGAAATTCCTCGGGTTCTCTGTCCGCCGATTGCTGGAGTCGATGGTGATCCCAGTCGCACCCTGCGCGATCCTCTACACCATCGGATTCCCACTGCTGTTCACCTTCCCGCTGTTCGTCGTGGGGATCGGTGTCGGGGTGCTCGTCTTCGTGAAGACCCCACCCGGACAACGCCCGCTGCGATACGCCCACGCAGTCGTCCGACACCGGTCGGGTGAGAACGTCTACGTCTGGGCACCCTCGCCCGAGCTGGAGAACGACCTCGCAAGCGGGGCTCGACAGGACGACTGGCTGACCCAGCTGCCCAACTCGGGTGTCACTCCGCGCCGTCCCCGAAACGCCGTGGCCACCGACACACCAGCTGGCGCGGGAGAGAACGCCGACGAGGAGGCCCTTTGATGGCGGCCATCGGTCGGTCGACGCTCGATCTCGTGAACTTCGAGAACGTCCGCGACGGGGGTGTCGTCGAGACACCGACCGCGTACGCAATGCTGGTCGAAATCGAGCCTCGGGAGTGGCTCACACTCTCCGAGGAGCGCCGCTCGGGCGTCTATGTCTCGTTCCTGACGTTCCTCCGTGGGCTCCAGTTCCCGGTACAATTCCTCACGATGACCACAGAGTTCGACGGCGAGCAGTACATTGAGCAGTTCGTCGGGCCCGAGTCGCCGGACGCCCCAACCGCGGTGACGACGCCAGTGATGAATCCCGACGGGACAGCCCCTGACGAAACGGTGTCCGATACAACTGACTCAGTGGGCGAGATTTCCGCGACCGATGGCGGTGTCAAGACCGGTACAGGTACCGACGCCGTCGCCGACTCGGCCGTACTCGAGTACGGCCGGGTAGCTCACGCCGAGTGGCTGGACCGGACGCTACGGATGGCAAACGTCCGTGACCGACGATTCTTTGTCGCCGTCGCAGTCGAGAAGGGCGAGGATGACAGCGAGGGAGGCAGCCGGTTCGACGGGGTCCGCGACGCCCTGCCACTCCCCACCCGTTCTCGATCCGTCGACGCCGAGGAGTTCTACCTCGACGAGGTGTGGGCCCGCACCCAGCGCGTCGCATCCCAGTTGCCCCGGACTCGCGTCGAGGCGAACATCCTCGATTCCCGCGAAGCTGTTCTCGACGTACTATACCGCGTGTACCGCGGACGAGAGCCGCCACTTGCATTCAATCAAGGTACGCTCGTCGGAGTCGCAGACGATGCCCTCACCGATGCCAACGGTGGTCTCCTCGATCTGGAGAGTGTCTTCGATGACGCCGACCGAGAGGCGACAACTGCCGCTGAAGAGTCCGAACCGGAGGACCGCCCCGAGACAGTCGGTGACCTCCCATACGACGGGCACGTCCAAGAGGAGTACGTTGAAGCTGTCGACGGGTCGCGCCTCCTCCAATGGTACGTCCGGAACGTCGGACCGATCGGGCGTGGGGAGAGGTTCCACTCGCCGGCGTCGGTCTACCTCGGCACGGGCACGTTCGTCGCCAGCCTCGTCCTCGCGATCGTCGCGCTCGGTGCGTTCCTCGGGAGTTCCCAGCAGCTTCCCGTCGACACCCCACCCCTCCTAGTGCGGGAGGTTTCCTTCGGTCTCGCCGCCGGGAGCCTCCCAACCTTCCTGCTGAGTCTCGTCGTGCTACTCCCCTCACGGCAGATTGCGCAGAGCCTCGCCGTACTCGGGGTCGGAGTGGCGGCCGCGGCGATCGCGCTATTCGAGGCGGCCTATCCGGCTCAGTGGACCAGCACCCCAACGGGTCAGACGGCGGTGGTGGTGCCGGTGTACGCAGCCGGCCTCTTCGTCCTCGTCGTGTCGGTCAGCTTCGCCGTTCGATCACGCCGGACTGCCCTCGATCACGTCGACGACGCTCCTGCTCAAGAGGTGCCACCCGTGGCCGAGGATACCGGGGCTCGTCCGGAGGCAAGCGATGGCTGAAACCCGCCCTACAGGACAGCACCGCGCTCGACCACCCCTCGCTACGTCAAACACTCCCCTTCAGCCATGATCCAGCGACTCAAACACGCTCTCGGTCTCGACGGGCCTGACGACGGCGTCGAGTCCGTCCCGATCGACGACCTATCCGGCGAGGAAACCCAGCACGCAATCGACTACCTGCACCTCCTCGACCGCGAGACCACAACCGAGAACATCGAGTGGGCCGC
Source organism: Haloplanus sp. GDY1 (assembly GCF_023703775.1). Classification (NCBI taxonomy): domain Archaea; kingdom Methanobacteriati; phylum Methanobacteriota; class Halobacteria; order Halobacteriales; family Haloferacaceae; genus Haloplanus; species Haloplanus halophilus. The sequence continues at coordinate 59,071 of NZ_CP098515.1, forward strand.
CTACCAGTTGCAGGCCGACGAGGTCGGACTCGCGAACGCGATGGAGACCCTCGAGGAGCGGGGCGAACTCGACAAGCGGATCGTCGCCCCACGGCTCGTCGAGGATCACCCGCAGTTCCAGATCCGCGACGACACCGTCTCGCAGATCCTGACCGTCACCTCGCTCCCACGGAAGGTGGGCCTCGGGTGGCTCGTGCCGCTCACACTCGCCGACGTCGACCTCCGGCTGACGTTTCACGTCCGGCCACGGGAACCGAAGGACGTCCGCCGGCAACTCCAGAAGCGCTACACGCAGGCGGTTACCTCGCTTGCGCTGAAGCAAAAACGCGGCCGAACCGACACCTATCAAGACCAACTCGACCGCGAGGACCTCGAACGCCTACTTCAGCGGACCATCCGCGGCACGACCAAGCTGTACGACGTGGCGATCTACCTCGAACTGGTCGCCGACTCCCGTGACGACCTAGACGGGATGCTCGACAGAGTGGAGGCGATCCTCGCCGAGCAGGATGTCGAGCTGAGTCCGGTGAAACACCAGCAACTCGACGCGATGGACGCCATCGTCCCGGTGGTGACCGATCCGGTCGACAACACTCATCCGATCCAGCTCGAAGCACTCGGGACGTTCTTCAACCTCGTCGAGCCCTCGATCTACGACCCGAACGGCGTGCTCTTAGGCTTCGACGATACCAAGCGCCCCGTCATCCTGAACCGGTATGCCCTCTCCGGGCACTCGATGGCCATCTCGGGAAAGACGGGGTCGGGGAAGAGCTACTTCCGCAAGCTGGAGATCTACCGGCGCCTGCTCGCGGATGCGAACGTCCAGTGTATCCTGTTCGATCCCGCCGGCGACGACTACCCGCGGTTCGCACAGTCTCTCGGCGGCGAAGTGATCCGCTTTGGTGGGAATTACACCGTCAATCCAATGGACATCTCGCCGCCGGCGACGGCCGAACAGGAGACCGGCGACGACACCTACGCACTCACCATCCGATCGGTGATCGAGATGCTGCACACCCACTTCGACCAGCGCGATGGGATGTCCGCCGGCGAGGAGGGCGTACTCATCCAGGCCGCCCACTACGCCTACATCTCGAAGGGCATCATACTCGGCGAGTACGAGACCTACGCTCGAGAGTCACCCACGCTCGATGATCTGATTCGCGGTGTCACCGTGATCGCCGCCGGCGGGCTCGAGGCGGCACGTAAAGCGGACGTGATCGACGAAGTCGAACTCGATCTGTTCCAGTCCTACGGGGTGACTGAAGTCGAGGAGGACGGTGAGCAGCCGACAAGCGAGTCCTCGGATAGTAGCGGGATCTCGATCTCGGATACGATCGTCACGCCGACCAATCACCACCAGGAACTGGCACGGAATCTCCAGCCGAAGTTCGAGTCGTTCAAACCCGGCGGTATCAATCACAATCTGAACGGCCAGACGAATTTGGATCTCTCCTCGCGACTGGTCGTGATGGATATGAGCTCGTTCGCCGACACCGGCGAAATGCCACTCATCCTCCACGCCATGCTCTCGTGGGCCTACCTCGAAGCCAAGCGCTCCCCCTACAAAGTGGACGTCACGTTCGACGAAGCCCACTACCTGCTGGGTCGACCGGCAGCGCGGGATCTCATCAACCTATACATCCGTCACGCTCGGCACTACGAGGCCGGCCTGACGCTGATGAGTCAGACCTCCCACGAATTCGTCCGGACGAACGAACGCCGCGAGGTCTACGAGAACTGTGACGTGAAGTGCCTGTTCTACGCCGAATCGGTCTCCGAACAGACCCAGCAGTACTACGGGCTGTCGAGTGACGAGATTCGGTTCATCCAGTCAGCCGCCCGCGGACAGGACTCGAACTACTCGGAGTGTCTGCTCGCGACCAGCGTCCACGGTCGCCGTCGGTTGGAGGTGCGAAGCGGCCCGTTCGAGCATCACGTCCTCGACGATACGCTTGATCCACGGGAGTGGCTGGCGGAGATAGATAGTGTCGTCCACGGCAACAACCCAGAGGACGACGTTCTCCTGACGGACCTCGAACTGACCGACCTCCCCCACGTGATGAACCGGGACATGGATCTCGAAATGGCGATGCAGGAATCCCACGAAGACGGCATCAGCGCCGATGTCCGAGGGCTGGAGAGTGATGCCACCAGGGCGAGCAACGGCGCAGTTGCTGATGACCGTCGATCTGACCGCGGGGAGGATCAGTAATGCGGCCACCGCTCACCGAGAGCCGATTCCTCCCATCGTGTGCCTGGTCGACGTCACTGTCGCCTATACTGGAAGGTGAGCGCCGTGGCTGACCTCTTGGACCTTGGCTGGCTTCCGGATGCGATTGTCCGGGCCATTATCGAATTCCTCCGCTCGCTCCTAGTCGGGGCGATCAACGTGATGTTCAATTTCGGGTTGAAGCCACTGCTCACGATTAATCCGAGTATCCTGACCGACGCCCAGTTTGTCGACGCGTGGGACAGTGTGTTCGAACTCTCGATAGCCCTGCTCCCGATCCTTATTGCGGCGGGACTCATCGTGATGCCGTTTAGTGAGGATCAGGAGGCGTCACTGTGGAACATGGTCACCCGGATTGTTGCCGTTATCGTCTTCATTGCTATCTCGAAGCCGCTGTTTGGATTCCTGATCGAGGCGTCGAATGGCGTGACGGATGCCCTCGCCCCAGCGGCGTTCAAACTCACCTTCGACGCCGATCTCGGCGGGAGTTGGGGGGCGACCCTCGGCACGGGAATTCAACTCGTCGCGCTCGCGGTGGCAGTCCCGTTGATGCTCTTTGCAACCATTCTCTCCTCGGTGTTACTCGTCCTCCGGCAGTTCATCGTACTCACAGTCGCGGTAGGCGCGCCGTTTTTCGCCGTCCTCTGGTATGCGAACTGGGGACCGATGAAGGCGATCAGCAGGTTTGCCTCGACGTGGCTTCGGATGGGCGTGTACGCCCTGTTAGTGGGCCCAATCATCGCGCTCGTGATGCGGGTGTTCGATGTGATTGCGGCTGGGGGCGTAGCCAGTTCGGGTGATATTGCCTCGTTCTACACGGCCTCGGCGCTCGCGCTGATCTTCCCGATCATTCTGTTCGTCACGATCTGGAAGACCATCGGTTGGGCCGGCCAGCCCCTCGGCGTCGACGCCGCGTTCACGACGACCGTAGCTGCCGCAATCGCCGCCACGGGGGTTGGGGCAGTTGCTGTCGGCGCCGGTGCAGGCTCCGGTGCCGTGAGCAGTGCCTCGAAGTCCTCGGCTGATGGGGCAAGCGGGGGCAGTGAGTCGAGCGGCGGAAGTGGCAGCTCTGTTGGGACCGGGTCGTCAGGTGGGACGGCGACCGACCCTTCAGCAGGAACTGCCAACTCGAGCGTCGGCGGAACGATGCGCAACAGTATCTCGGACGCGCTCAGTACGCGTGAACCGCCGGTTGAAGACAAGGTCAGCCCTGCGTCTGGTGTAGTCTCGAAAGCCAGAGAGTACACGGGAGGGAAAGTAGCAAGCATGCCAGGACTCCAAGCTGCACGCTCGCAAGTCAGCCAAGCCAGAACGACAGCGAAAGGACTGGGGTCAAAAACGAAGAACACCGGACTGGCTGAAGCTAGGAAGGCAGTCGGAACTCGGAGCATTGACGCCCACCGAAAGGCGATCGCCGAGAATCTGGACGCAGTTGATGAAGCCGACTCAAATAGAGATTTCCTTACAGATGCGTACCAGAACGGCGAGATTAACCTTTCTGAGGCCGCCGACCGCGGTATCCTGACCGGGTCCGATCAACCTGCAGAGGGGATCTCGACAGTAGTTCCGGCTGCCGACGGAACGGTAACCTACGAAACCTCAGCGGGTGAGGAGACGACGATGAACATCAACAACAGAGCCCAGCAATTCAGCGAGCAAGCACAATCGCTCAGAGAGAACGCTTCGAAATCGGCCCGGAGCGTGAAGCGGATCAGGACCGCACAAGTCGCCGCGAAGGCCCCTGCTCAAGTTGCTGTCTCAACCGGCCGAGCTGGCAAGCGAGTCGGGAAAGCCGGTGTTCAGACGGGAAAGGCCAGTGGGATTGTCTTCGCAGGTGCGATGACACGGAGTCCTTACGCGGCACACCAGATTGGCAAACGAGGCGGAAAACACCTCATTGGCCCCGGAAACAATCCTCAGTCGGACGAATCGTCGGATGACGCAGACATCGACTGGTCGACGCAGCGTGACGGTCCCGGACAGGCTACGGACTCCCCGTGGGACGATGACGACATAGGTGAACCCTCCGAGATGGTATGAGTCAACCCGCAACGCTTCGGTACTGAACAATGCGCTCGAGACAACTCAGAGAGAGGGGCGAGACGTTATATCTGAGCACCACCATGAAACGACCATAGACCATCGCGAGCGCATCTGTCGGGCCCGTTCTCGATGGCTGTACCACCGTGCGGCTTGCATGACCACTTCCCCTAGCGCGGCTCGCCCGTGCCAACCGCCACGCTCGCCCCCTCGCGAACTTTCAGAGGATATTCTTCGGATGGTTCGATGAGTTTCCTCGATACTGCGCTCTCAGTGGTCGCTTTCCTCGGATTCTTCGCGATAGTGGAGTACGCGACGTACCGAGTCATGGAGCGTGAGCATCGAAAGCGAGACCTCTATCGGCTGTTCTTCATCTTCGCGTGGACAACGCTTGCGCTCGTCCACATGTGGGTAATTGCACCCTGGCTCAATCTACCACCGACTGCTGCCATCGGAGTAGGATTAGGCATTCTAGCGATGTTCATTTTGGGCCTGCTCAATCTCCCTGTTTTCAGATCGGTCGGCGTAATCGGACTGTATCCATTCGCACAGGTATACGAACTGTTCGTGGTGCTATTGCTGCTTGCTGAAGCGGCGGCGTTAGTCGTGTCATTGATACCGATACCACAGCGGGAGTTCCTCACTGGAATCGGTCCGAGCGATCCTCAAATTCAAGCAGCACTCGGGGTTGGCATCGCGGCATCGTTCGTCGCTCTAACGTTCTACGATCCACGGGGCGAGAACGGATACTACTACCTCTCTGAGCGCAATTTGCCCGGTCCTAAGATTGACTCTGAGGCAATTAGGACAATGATGGAAGAAAAGGAAGACAATTCAATCAATTCGATCGATAGAGAAGCAGATCCGCTTGGTACCGGGAAAATGGCGAATGAGTCGAAGTTCCCGGAAACCTCACCAGTGGCGGCGAAAACTAATCCGTCAGAATACGAGTACAACTGGACTCGTTCGGACGTCGGCTTCGACGACATCGGGGGCTACTACGACGTCAAAGAGCGACTCGCCGAGGAAGTCCTCCAGCCAACGCGGGCGAGGGCACGCGGAGACGACCGGTATGATCGTTTCGGGATCGAGCCCTCACGAGGAATCCTGTTCCATGGTCCGCCAGGGACCGGCAAGACGCTGTTCGCCCGAGCGCTCGCCGGCGAACTCAACGTTCCCTTCGTCGAGTTGGGGCCGGCGGATGTGACCAGCAAGTGGATCAACGAAGGGCCACAGCGAGTGCGCCACTTATTCGAGGAGGCTGCCGTTGTCGGTCCCTGCGTCATCTTCCTCGACGAGGCCGAACACCTCTTCGGCGGACGGGATGTCGGCGCCGGCGGCGCCCACGCCGAGGATCGAAAAATCACCAGCGAATTGCTCGTCCATCTCACCGCCGAGGATCGAACGGCCATCGTCGTCGGCGCGACCAATCGGCCCGAGGATATAGATCCAGCAATCCTCCGACCGGGGCGGCTCGCGTCGCACATCGAGATCGGACTGCCCGAGGAAGAGAGCCGACATGCGATTCTCCAAGCGAAGCTTACAGACGTACCGCACGACCTCACCGGTGACCAGCTGGCGACGCTAGCGAAACACACTGCCGGCTGCAGTGGGGCCGACATCGAGGAATTGGTCACAGATGCGAAGCGCCGAGCGGCACGGCGGGACGCACGGAAAATCTCCATCGAGGATTTCCACTCTGTGGGGGTTGCCACGGAGGGGACAGATACCGAGATCGAGCCGATCACTGATAGAGATCTGAACGATTCGAATGAGTTCGACCCAGTTCCCGAAGACCCGTTCGACGATGACCCGACGGCCGGACTCCGGTAGCGCAGAGGAGGCCTGAACGTGTGACTCGGATACCGCCGAGTAACGGAAACTATTCTTGAAAGCAAGAACTATAGCAGTAGCTCTGCAAATATGGGTATGGCCGGGACAGAATCTCCCGATAACCCGCCATCCTTCGAGGAGCCGTTCAGTGGCGACGATGTCGAACAGCGCATCTACGGAACTATCCTCCAGACCCGTGAGCCGACGACAGTGAGGGCCATCGCGGATCAGGTCGACTGCGATCCGAAGACCGCTCGGAAGTATCTGGGCTGGTTCGACGACCTCGGGATCGTCACCCGTCACGACGGTCATCCAACCACCTACGAGCGAAATGATGCGTACTTCGAGTGGCGACGGATCAATCAGCTCGCTACCGAGCACTCCATCGAGGAACTACAGGACCGCGTTCGTGAACTCACGACGCGAATTGCCGAGTACGAGGAAACGTACGATGCCCCGTCACCGGCCGCAGTCGATGCCGTCGCCGTCGCAGAGAGCAGCGACGAGCGAACCATCGACGAGGTGTACAGCGACCTCGCTGACTGGGCGACCGCCCGCGAGGATCGCGAGCGTCACGAACGCGCCCGCCAGCAACGCACGGGTGGCGAGCGAGAGCAAGCCTCCGGGTAGTCCGCTCGATGGCACCACCGACAGGCGATGGTGGGAGTCCCGCCCCCATCGACCGCCCCATCCTCGAGTTCATCCAGACACGGCTTCAGGCCACGAGGCAAGTCTCTCAAGCGATCATCACGGAGACAAGCGGTCACCTCGAGCTCACTGTCATCTTTGCACCGGCCTACTATCCGGCGAGCGTCGACGACGCACGGCTGTCAGTTCGCTGGTACACGAACGACGATTTCAAGCTCCACTATCGAGAGGAACACGCAGACCACGCCTGGGAGTGCCGGTGGGATCGGCACCCGAATCCCCACAATACGCGCGACCACTTCCACCCACCACCCACAGCCGCGACGCCCGGCGAGGACACCACGTGGCCGGTCGACCATCGTGACGTAGTGGCATTCGTTCTCAACGAGATCGAAGATCGGATCGCGACTCTCTGGAGTGAATAGCCACGATCCGGGCGACGGACACCAAGGTCGAGACCAAAACCCAGCACGTCGTTCGACATCGAGAACTGACCGCCGACATTCTTGTCGCTCCGCAGCCATCGTCGAATCGCGATGGCCCTCACGCCCTCCAGACGTGCCCTCCTCGCCAGCGTGGGTACCAGTGCCGTCACCGCGCTCACTGGCTGTAACGCCTCCGACACGGACAGCGCAACACCCGACGGCGGGACGCTCGTCACCGACTATACCGCTGCGATGACACGCTCAACCGGCGAGCGCCAACCCATCGTCGCGCCACGCGAGGATAGCGGTGACGCGGGGAATGCAGCGGAAACGTCGGCGACGCCCGAACCGCTATCCATTCACACGATCGAGAGCGAAAGCGGTGCTGCGGGGTTCGAGTTCGTTGACGACGCGACGAACGTCGCAGCCGTCCGCCGACTCGTCTCGGAGACGGCGTACGGGAGCGAATCCGTACTCGTCTACCAGACGCGCATCGGCGAGTGCTACCGGCTGAAGCTGAATTACGTCACCAGAGACCCCGATGGCGACCCGGACGTCGACTTCTGTCAGGTGATCCGCGACGCCCACACCGCCTGCGAGCGCCGTGCCCGCGACCACGTCGCCGCGTTCGTTCGTCTCCCCTTCCCCGGCAGCGAGTACGGCGGCTTCTCCCCCGGGAGTGGCGGTAGCTGCGATCCGATTCCCGAACGCTACCGCAACGGGAGTGAGTCGGCGTGAGTCGACCCACCCGTCGCTCGCTGCTCGCCGCCACCGGCACTGCAGTCATGGGCACGCTCGCGGGCTGTAGTGCGCTGAATCTCCTGTCGAGTGAGGAGACCGTCGAGTACGACGACTCGGCGCTCGCGACACTCCCCAGTAATCTACCGCGAGTGCCCGCCGCAGTACCCGTCGAGCCAACGTCAGCGCACCTCACCACGGCCCGCGAGCGTGTCCGTTCGCTTCTCGACGACACGGATACGGAGATCGCAGCGGTTCCGAACGGAGTCGTCCGCCATCGACTCGCCAGCGAGAGCGAGTCTGCACGCGCCGCCCTCGCCCAGAACGACGGTGAATCCACGCGCATCGATGCACTCGCCGGTCTGACGTATCCGCGGTCGGAGGCGATGTTCGTCCACGCCGGTCTCGCTGCGTTCGACGGCGACCTCACGGCGGCGGATGTCGCTGCGCGTCGCGACCGGGATCATCGCGACGCCGAGGCGTTCCTCGACGACTACCGATACGTCGGCCCGTCCGACGACCCAGTAGGCGCACTCACTGAACACGCTCGCATCGTGGGGTGGGGTCGTACCGGCATCCGACTCACCGAGACGAACCGACGCTACGAGTACGAGAACACCGTCATGCACGTCGCCGAACTCGCACAAGACATCGAGTGGGGCCGCGCGTACGCCGTGGACGCCCGCCGTCTTCGAGAGTACTACGTGTCGACGCTCGACGACCCGCGCGACTACGGAAATCGTTTCTCGCGCGTCGCGGACGACCTCGTCGCGGATATCGATTCGCACGTGGACGCCCCTGACCGCAAGGCGCTGACGAGCGGGTTCGAACGCGATATCGAGAACACCGCAGCCGCGAAACTGCTCGAAGAACTCGCGCGTAGCCGATGGAGTGGCGCGAAAATGGCCGTCGAGGACTACGACGACGGCCGTTACACAATCGCCATCGTCTCCGTGATGCGGGCACTCGCCGCGGATCGTGCCCTCGCAGACGCGAGAGCGGTCGTCTCGGATGGTGCATACAGTGTTCCCGAGTCAGTCGATCCGATCGAGGCGGAACGTACCGCCGCCGTGGAGGGGCTCCGCGCCCTTCTCGACACAGCACCTGCGCTTCTTGCACGCCGTCTCGCCGTCTACGCTCGCAATCCGATTCGAAACGCCGATAGAGAGATCCGCGAGAACACCGTCTCTTCGCCCGGACGCTACCTCTACGCGCAGTACGCCGTTGCGAACCGCTTCGCGGCCGCCGCGCCTGCCATCGTTCGACGAGTCGAGGACGCGCTTGTTTCTTGAAGAGTAACACTAAGGCTGTCGTCTCCCGTTCTCAGTTGCCACCAGATACCCCTGCACTCGACACTATCCGGTTACTGTGTGCAGCGGTCTCATCGCTCCACTATCTTCAACAGTCAGGCGCCCCTCGGGACGACTATGGACTGCCCCGCATTCGGATCCTCTGTCACCATCGGGGTTGGACCGGAGCGGCCGCTTTCGACATCGCTCCGCGACGCAGGCGCCATTGAGCGAGCTGCGCTCGTCGACGAGATTACCGACGAACTCTCGACAATCGACAACGTGGAAACGCTCGAGGAGACCTTAGCTGCGATCCGCCAGCAACGAGGAACCGACCCGGCGATGACTGATACGGACGACGACGCCACGGAATGACTCGCAATGCCTGCGTCTGAACCCCTCTATGATATTCGTGAGCGAACCGGGAATCCCGACCACGCATCAGTCGATGATGTGGTCGATCTCGTGGTGGAACGGGCACAGAATCCGCGAGACGATCACGACGATGCGCATTTCGATACGGTGATGGCGACCACCATCGATATCTACGGGACCGAGCCCGTTCGCACAGTCATCCATCGGGTCCTCGTCAACAACGAACCGTTCCGGACCGCGACGAATGACCTCGAATTGCGTAACGTCGACGGTGTTCGGATCGGAACAGCAGCCAGTTGGTTTCTCGACGAACTGAACACACAGAACGACGGCTGAGACTGGCGTGAGTGAGTCCTGTTCCAAGTGCTCTGATATGCAAGCTCTGTGCAGTCGCCGAAACCGTTATGCACCTATGTGCAGAACTTGCACATAGAATGAGTGCGAGTGACGATCCGCGACGGGTGCACTTCCAGTCGCCGGAGTACCTCGTCGACCGGTTGGATGCGATCGCGGAGCTCTTCGACAAGGATCGGACGGATTTACTTGTCGAGGCAATTCGCGAGTACATCGAAGATACCGCCGATAGTGAGACGTTCCAAGAACTCGTCGCGACCAAGTACTACGACGACCAGCTCGAGTTCGAGACGGTCAAGCAGTTGGTCGGCGCCGAGACCGCCCAGCGGCTCCGGCTTCTCAAAGCGGACCTCGAGGACGAGCCACTCGATCTCGCTTCCCCAGAGGATGTCGACGTCTACGATGGCGACGCGACGGCAATCGACACCGCTGACGACGATCGATGAGCGGCCAGCGACTGCGAACGGTCGTCGCCGACACCAGCGCACTCGTCAGTCTCGCCGTGCCCCGAGCCGACGCGGCCGTCGATACCGACACCTCAGACCCGTGCCAGTATCTCCTCACCTCGTGTGACGTGTTCGTCCCACCGGAAGTCGTGACCGAGCTCCGCGACATCACGCAGTATCAGGATATCCACGGCGCAGCCGCGAACAACGTCCTCGCAGCCCGCAACCACTACACTGTCGAGGATCCATACGATCGCGACGAGACGCCAGACTCGCGGCCGACCTTCGGCCTCGGCGACGGCGAAACCGATGGTATCGTCCTCGCGAATGCGCTCGCCGTGGACGGGTTTCTCACCGACGAGTTCGGCGGGACGAACTTCCCCCTCATCCACGCCGTGCTGCAGGGACCACGGATCGTCCCGACACCGCGGCTGATCGTGGACTACGCCCGGAATGGGCATCTGACCACGGAAGAAGCGAACACACTGATTACGACGATCAGCCCGCATCGTAGTTGGGAGAATAGTCCCTACGTCACGCAATTACTCCAGCATCTCGACGCGTAACCGGCCTCTGAGTGGTGACGCCGAGCACCAAGCGCTGGTGACGACTCCTGAAAACCCTCGGCCGCTCGGCATCCCGTGCACTCCGCTTATCGTCCCTGCGGTGCTTGCGGGGTCAGGGGCGGCCGAGACGGCCTCGCCATTTCTGAGTCCGCCAGGACGGTGGATGGCTGGCCGAGAGACGTGGCCGGTTGGATAGGTGTGTTCGTACCGGCCCGCTCCGCTCGTCGCGACTAGCTGACGAGAGCTCGGGGAGTTGTGAGTTGCTAACCAGAATGTAAACGATTTGGGCGACAGGAAGCGGTATGAGCAATGGATAGCTTGGTAAGTGTCGTGATTTCCGGGCCCTGTTGATGAACTCGACGGCGTAGCACTCTGGACGGCGTCCGAACCCGGTGAATTCGATTACATCGGTGCTGGCTTCGAAGACATCTGGAGTCTCCCGTCCGACGAAATCAAAGGCGACATCAATACACTGATCGAGACGATCCATCCCGACGACCGAGAGCGTGTTCGCGCAAACATCGAGGAATCAACCCGCGAACTCCGTGATACGGAGTATGAAGGTCGCATTGTTCGCCCGGATGGCTCGGTCCGATGGACGCTCAATCGGCAAGTCATCCTCCGGAATGAGACGGGAGATGTCTCGGAGATCGTCGGCATTTCCACCGACATCACGGATCAAAGACGCCGTGAGCAAGAGCTTGAACTATTGAACCGGATCGTTCGGCACGATATCCGCAACGATATGGTGGTCGTACTTGGCTGGGCAGGAATACTCGAAGACTACGTCGACGATGAGGGCCGTGAATACCTGCGGAAGATCCTTGCCAGCGGGGAACACGTCGTTGAATTGACCGAGGTCGCGCGTGAGTACGTGGAAACGGTTGTCTCGGATGAAGCGCTCACCGTGGAACCGGTGCCACTGCGTTCGGTCCTCGAAACCGAGCTATCGCTTCGCGAGGAATCCTTCCCGGAGGCAGAGTGCATACTGGAGAACTCCCCGCCTGATGTGGAGGTAACTGCCAACAGTATGCTCAGTTCGGACTTCCGGACCCTCCTCAACAACGCTGTCCAACACAACGACGCGGACACCCCTCATATCGAGGTCTCGTATGAAGTACGGGATGACACGGTTGATGTTCGAATCGCCGACGACGGGCCTAGGATCCTCGACGATCACAAAGATACGGTTTTCGGTAAAGGGGAACGGGGGCTCGGAAGTCCCGGCACTGGAATCGGGCTCGATCTTGTTGATACGCTTGTCACCGAATACGGTGGCGAGATCTGGGTAGAAGACAATGAACCGACAGGCGCTGTCTTCGTTGTCCAGCTCCCACTCGCAGAGTAACTACCGCTACACGGCAAAGTCGGTACAACGGATTGTTCTTGGGGCTACTGAATACGGAGCAGCGACACCTCGCGTCAATGCCACTGCCGGCTCGGGGGTGGTCGGGATTTGATTCTGATACCCGTCGTGTCGTCTGTACTGACCGACTTTGGGCAGATTCTCGGATGCTGGTCTCCAACTTCGGTTGTCCTCAGGTACACGCTGGAAGCCACAAATACACGGGGCCGGTAGCTCTCACCCCGTAGAAGGTCAGTCGAAGGAACCATTCCTGATTCACCCTTTTATCGGATCAGTATGAACAGCTCACTTTCCAGCTTTGGGAATACTGTCGGACAACACACCAGGGAGGTCTGAAGGGATAGGCGAAGAGGTGCCTATCTTCTGGGTCTGAATGGACGACCCGGATTCAAATCAACTATTCGGGCTTAATAAGCGAAGTGGAAACATTCTATCTTCCGCCAGCCCTCGATTAGTCGCTCAATCCTCTCGTGGGCGGATTATGCCAGCAAAGGATTTCAACCCCCAACATAATCGAATAACAGATTGCAAGGATGGACCGGGAGACGTGCGAACAAGTTGTTCAGACCCAATTGGAAAAGAAAGAACCAGATGCCGACCCTCATGTGCAACAAGCAGTTGCAGAGGAAATGTGTCGGTTGCTGGATTCTGGAAAGCTAGAAGATGATATCGATGAAGACACCTATGCAGGACTGTTCGATGTCGAATATCTTCTGTCGAGATTAGAGGTGCGTGGAGGTGATGCCGATCTACGGACGAAGTGGAATTACTGGATCGGGCAGATGTGTTACTTCGCTGGTGACGATTACGAGCGATATAAAATCGATTCAGAATGAATCTGTGTCCGACTCTCAGCTAATTCTCGGACGTTCATCCTGCGGCAGTTTTGACCTTAGTTGGCGCTCAGTTGCCTCGCGCATCGTAGTATCCTTTCTTTACAGGAACTAAGTCCAGTGAGTCGGTTTACTGTACGAAAACGTTAGAGAATCACTGTCCGGAGATACTCGAAGCAGTCATCTAGGTCCGCTATCGTCACGTCCCCCCTGCGGTCAAATGTGACGAGATAGCCAGTCTTTCGAGCGGTCGGATCAGTTTGCACGGCGACGAACGCCTCGCCGAATATGTGGACCGTGCCGGTAAGCTGCCCACATTTGAATTCGTTCTCCAGTCGCTGGGAATGTAACTGCCCGAGTGTGATCTCGTCGACGACGCGCTGGTCTTCGCGATCCGTGTAGAGATTCCGAACATCATCTCGCATTCGTGTCTCGAACTCCCCGTTTCGAAATTTCGTGACGGCACGGAGTGCGTCTCCGTACTGCGAAACAAGGTGATCCCACACTTCGTCAACCCGTGACATACTGCCTCAAACTCCACGGAAGCGTCTTTAATAGCCCGCTTTCCAGTTTTGTGTGGAATCCGGCTCGGTGTGAGACTGTGACTCTTCTCAGAGCCACCGACTCCCTCCATCGAAGTTGCATGGAGGGCAACACCCATCGGTCTCAGTCGTCTCGGCGAGCATCTGATACGCTGTCAATATCGACCGCCACGTAATCAACTCGCGGTTGCATCTTTGAAAGCGCCTGTTCTTGTTTCCAGTTCTAGATACGGGCTACAGATTTGAGTGGACATTGCAGAAGGCATCACAGGACTCTAGATGACTCCCCCAATGACAAGTAATCCAATAATGACCAACAATGACGCGACGAACGCACCCCCAACCAACGGCTTGTTCTCCATCGCTTTCTCGTGAATCGGCATCGCGGCGTACTCCTCGCGGAACGCCTCGAGATGCTCCTCGTCGTAGAAGTACTTCGTCTTCAGCGCGAATCGCTCCGTGACCGCACAGCCCGTACAGACTGGCTCCTCTTCCAGCCGTTCGGTTTTGATGTGGCTACCACAGGCAATCGCCCCACAGTTCGGACAGTAGGTGTACGTCTCGTCGACGCCGCTCGTCTCGCAGTGGACGCAGCGATGAATTCCATCCTCGGTCGTCACTCGCGATGGTCCCGCCGCGTAGTATTCGTAGGGGTAGGTGTACTCCTGTATCTCGGTCGTATGGCGAACCTCAGGAAGATACACCGGTTCAATCGATTGCACTGAGATGTCCGAGAGATTCGGCTCACACGTTTTGTTGTACGTGACGTTGTTGTCGCCAGTGTAGGTTACCGTCGTCGTGTGGTAGTCCCGAAGACGGTCGACAGCCCACTCCTTGTACTCCGTTTGGGTTTGGCCGAACCGACGCTCCGAAATCTCGTCGAACACGTCTTCGAATCGATCGGCGTCGAGGTCAACCGTCGCGTGGAAGTTCTCGGTCACCAGCGTCGCGATGTCGTCGTCGGCCACCCGTGGATGGCCGCGTTCAGCGTGGACGACGAATTGTGTGCGATCGTTGATCCGGTGGATGACGCCCACCGACGTCTCGAAGACAGCGTTCGTGTCGGCGGTGATCGCGACCACCGGCCGAAACGTCACCTGCGAGTGTGGTGCCGGAAGATCGCCGGCCTCGATATGTTCGATGTCGCGGAACGCCTCCTGAACGGGCGCGTCGACAGCGGCTGCTGGATCGTACGGTCGGAGCGTCTCGTCACAGAGGATCTCGATGCGCCCGTTGTAGAGATCGAGACCGATTTCGTCGGCAATCTCCCGAAGGTCCTCGCCGTCGATCAGCTCGATGGGATAGGGATCGTCGTTCCGCTGGAGCCGGTCAGCGTACTCCTCGGCAGGGTTCGTAAATCGACCTGTGGTGGTGACCATCCCTCGCTTCGGGCCGTCGAAGTCGAACGTCGCGATGGCCGAGTGCAGCTTCTGGACGACCGGCCGACCGACCGTACCCGTGTGCTTGCACTCGACGATGATCGCCCGTCGCGTCCCATCGACGACCTCCTCCATAAGGACGTCCCGCCCCTCATCGGCCGTGCGTTCGGCCTGCCGGACGTTCTCGTAGCCGAGGTTGCGGAACACGTCTTCCATCAAATCCTCGAACTCGAACCCCGAGAGGTCGTCCAGTACAGCCATTCGAATATAATTGGACTGTATCTTGCTAGAACCAAATACGTTGCCGACCTCGGCGACGGAAGCGGGTGCGGCGACCGCAGATGTTGTTTCACGTCCCGCGAGGGGTGCGAGACGTACAACCATCCCGGGTCACCCATGGGCTTACTCCTCGTCGTCGACGAGCGGTCGAGTGCGAGACGTACAACCGTCCCGGGTCACCGATGAGTTCTGAGAGCAACAGCGAGGTCGCACCCGACAACTGGTGGTTGCATCGCCGAACAGACGACGACCATTTCGTGTTCGCCTACGACTTCTCGAAATCCGTCCTTTGTCACGTCCAGCACTCCTCGGACTGGCTGGTCCGGGTCGATCGAGCCGATGGGACGATCCTCTTCAGCCAGCACGACCTCCAGTCGCGAGCAGCGGCATTCGCGCTCGCCGAGAGCGTCATGGAGCTCTGTACGCTGCTCCATCGGGAGGTCGTCACGGAGCGAAGTCAAACGCGAAAGCCGATGTACGTGGGGTCCCGACCAACCGGGACCGCGGGTGCGAGCACTCGGCAAGCCGGACGCAGTCCGGACACCGCCCGCCGACCGTCGGATTCCCGGCCCAGCCAGCCCCCGACGCGACCACGAGGCTTGGACCATTGGGAGGGTGAGTTCCGATGACCGCCGGCCGAGCATACCGCGGCGAACGCTGTATGGGGTGGACAGTTGGTGTACACGCCCGATGGCGACGTGTTGGACAAGCACCTCCACGTCCTACGCCGCGCCCCTGGTGGGTTCGACTGGGGATCGGAGGCCGACGAGGCCCGCATCGATCAGCTCGCCATCGCGCTGTTGGCCGATTCAGCGACGAAGAATATCGCGCTCGATCACTACAAGGAGTTCGCGCAGTACCTGCGTGAAGAACTCGAGGGCGACGAGTGGCGACTCCCGACCAGCGACATTTCGGCCGATACCTGGTCGCGGGACATCGACATCGCTGATGAGACGCCCTCACCGGAGGACGTCGACATCACAACGGTCGATTTCGACGAGATGACCTTCTCGGTCGAGCGAGCCTACGAGGAGGAACTGGAAGCGGACGGCGACGACGGGTCGCAGGCGTCGCTCGCCGGCGAGCGGGCGCTCGCGAGCATCGAGCGCGTCAGCGACGATCTACAGGAGAAGGTCGACCAGTTCGAGGAGCGTGAGGACGCGCTTCGTGAGCGGTTCCAGGACGCGATGGCCTGACGCCGCGACGAGGCTGTAGTCGGCGGTTGTTTCTCTCGCCCTCGAGGGGTGGAGGCCAACAGAGATGGCTCAGTCTACGGATACTGACGACGAGTTCCCGCCTGAGAAACGCCTCGAAGCGCCCAATCATCGACTGATCAAGGCCGGGATCGCAACGATCCCCGATATGGAGACACTCCAGGAGTGTGTTGCCTACGAGAACGCACACCAGAATCGGACGCAGATTCTGCGTCGGCTCCAGTGGAAGGCTGAAGAGTTGCGTGAGGACGAGAAGTAGCGATCGATATTAACCAACAATCGGAGTTAGCCAACACCTGGTGTTGGTTAACGTTGAGAGTATCCCGTTTTTTCGGGGACCGGTGAAACTGCTATGGTTTCATGCCGCCTCACCGACTCAGCAATCCAAATACGACTACCCCGCCGACGCGTCATCGTCACGTGACCGCCGTCGAAGCGAGGGAAGTCGCTCTGCCGCCGTGTCGAGGAGGATGAGTGTCGGCGGGAGCGTCGCCAGCGCCGCCACCAGCGTCAGGAAGATGACGCCGACGGTGAGGTAGCCGAAGTCCCCGAGGATCGGGAACGGCGAGAGCGTCAGCGCCGAGAAGCCGAAGACGGTCGTCATTCCCGAGACGGAGATTGCCTTCCCGACGCGGGTCGCTGCCGTCTCGACCGCGTCGAGTTTGCTCGCACCTGGTCTCGCTTTCTCCTCGTAGTAGCGCTCCATCACGATGATGGTGTACTCGGCACCGATGCCGACGCTCATGGCACCGAGCGAGGCTCCGAGCGGTGAGACGGCGATGTTCAACCCTGCCATGTAGAGGTTCTGCCACCCGATGACGAACAGCATCGGAATCAGGGGAGCAATCGCCTTCACGAGGTTCCGGTAGTACGCCAACAGGAGGCTGAAGACGAACAGGACGCCCAGGCCCGTCGTCACGTTCCGGCTCTCGATCTGGCCAACGATTAGTGGCGGTGTGATCGCCGCCGTCCCGGTGAGCCTCGCGTCGACACTCGGCGGTGGGTTGCTGAATTCGATGGTCTCTCTCACGTTCGATATGAACGAGAGCGTCTGCCCCGTCGTCATATCTTCCGCTGCGATCACCGTGATGTGCGCGTAGCCATCGTTGTAGTACTGGGCGCGCTCCCGGTCGGGAACGTCGGCCAAGACGCGCTCGACACCACCCCTCGTTTCGGGTATCTCGCCCCCGTTGTGTGTCGCAACGAGCGTCGCGGGGGAGTCAACGCCCTGAATCAGCGGCGCGTCGACCGCAACTCGTTCGAACCGTTGCATCCAGCGTAACACGTCCGGGTGCCTGAGGTCGCTTCCTTGGACGAGTACGTCGTACTGGACGGCAGTCCCTCCGCCAGTTGCAGAGCGGAACTGCTGAAGATCGACGTACGCCGGGAGGTCTTGTGGGAAGAACTCCTCGGTGTCCGCCATCGTATCGAGGCTCTGTCCCGCCTGAAATCCGGCACCCATCAACAGCAGAGCGGTCAGTAGGACGATGCCGGGGTTGGCAGCGAGCGTTCGCGAGGTTCGACCGAGAAGCCGACCGAACGTGCCGACCCGTTCCGAATCAGTCGGGTCGGTAGGAGCTTCAGCCGTGTCGCTCCCTTCGCTATTGTCGGAATCGCTCTCTTCCGACACGGGTTCCCGGCCTTCATCGGTGACCTCACGAGAGCCGAGTTGTCCCAGTCCACGCCGACGGAAACGAGCGTACAGCGTCAGGATCGGGAGCAGGATGATGAGACCCGTAAGGAAAGTAAGCAACACCCCGAAGATGGACGTCTGGGCGAACCAGACGAAGGCTGGGGAGTTTAGTGACGATATCCATGTCGCACCGAACCCAAGTGCGGCGGCGAGCATCGCGATGAACACCGGCGGCCCGATACCTGCTAGCGCTTGCGGTAGCGCCTCACGAGGAGGATGCGCCTCTAACTCCTCCTCGTATCGTTCGTGGAACTGTACGGAGTAGTCGATACCGAGGCCGATCAGAATGGGGAAGGTCGCACTGGTGAGCGTCGAATTGGGGACGCCGGCATAGCCGATGGCCCCGAAGGTGTAGAGGACCCCGACGAAAACGGCAACGATGGGCAAGAGTCGCAGGCGAACCCCACGGAACAGGAAGAAGAGCGCGACGATCATCAGCCCGACCGCAAGACCGAGTAACTGGTTCGTGCTCTGCTGGATGAGCGCGGAGAGTTGCACGGAGAACGCCGCCGATCCCGTGACGATGACATCGACGCCTGCAGGGAAGCGTGCCCACTCCTCTGCGGCCAGCGACTCGTCGTAAATTGGGGCTTCCTCCGCCTGCGAGAGACCCGGCTCGAAGATGACCTGTATCAACAGCCGGTCTTGCTGGCCGAGCACCCGCTCGATTTTCTCTTGGGAGTCCGGGATGTAGCCGTACTCCGACCGGATTCGATCTGCCGGACTCGATACATAGGCGACGTCATCGACGGCGGACATCCGGCTGTCGAACCGAGCGGTGGCGCGAATCGCTGCAGGATCGGTCGCCTCTCCCCTCATGAGGACGACGATCGCGCCGCGATCGAACGCGTCGTCAAACGCATTCAGCGTCGGATCTTCGGTAGTAAACGCCTCGTTACCGGTGACGCTCGTGATCTGGGCGGCTCCGTTAAAGGCGGCAAACAGCAGTATGACCGCGAACAACAGGGCGAGAACCGGATGAGCCTGAATCTTTTCGCCAATTGCGGCGAAGCCGTCGCCGAGAGTCCCCATACTAACTCACCCCGTTGCGTCCATAGTGGGCCGTCGTAGGGCTTGCGGGCTCGTTCATCGCCGACGGTACCAGACGACGAGGCCGATCACGATGAGAACGAGTACGCCGCCGACGGCTGCTGGTGGGACTGGTTGACCGCCAGAAGGTTCGTTCACCGAGACCCCGATGGACATGCCGTCGGTGAACTCCGTGTCACCGTCGGCCTCGTCGTACCGCACCTCTATCGACGACGCGTACTGCTTCGGGAGCGCGTCGCTGGTCGCGCTGATGCGGAAGGTTGCGGTCGTCGTCTCGCCCGGTTCCATCCGTCCGAGGAAGGCACCGTCATCGGAGGTCGACAGCGGATCGCTGGTGAACAGACGGGCATTGACCGCCGAGATGGGGTCGTCACCGATGTAACGCACCTCGGCGCTGAGTTGGGCCGTCCCGCCCGGAGTCACCGTCGTCGAGACATTCGACACCTCGAACCGGTCGCGCTCGGGAGCAATCTCCGCACGTTTCCGGATCGGATTCGATGCCGTCAGGACGTCGCCGTCGGCGTTCTCGTACTCTACATCGAAGGTAAAGGAGTTCGATCCCGGTTCGGCGTCGCTAGCGATGGCAGTGGTAAAGGAAACGTCGGCCGACTCACCAGGGTCGAGCGTCCCGACCGCTGACTCGCCGTTCGTGGGAGTCACCGTTCCGTGGTCGCGCAACCTGACGACGACGTTTCGGGCGGGGGCTGGTCCTGTATTGGTTATCTCCCCCGAAATAGTCGCCTCGTTCTCGTCGACCCGGAAGTTCGAGGTCGAGAGGTCCGCCATCGAGAACGTGCGCTCGGGACGGACCATCACGCCCGTCGTCAGCGTGTCCGAGCGCTGGCCGATGTCGTTCTCGTCGCGGTACGAGACGACGGCGTTGACGGGGTACTCACCCGGCGACACGTCGTCCGTGGCGCCGACTTGTACGGACACTCGTCGCGTTTCACCAGGATCGAGCGACCGGACGAATACGCCCGTATCTCTCGCAGGATTCGTCGGATTGCCGAAGAAAACCCCTGAGGCGGCCGATGACAGCTGAACCGACGCGTTCCGCGCCGTCTGGGAGCCAGTGTTCTTGATCGTGAACGCGAGCGATCCCGTATCGCCTGCGAATAGCTGATTTGTCCCTTCGGAGACGATATCGAATTCCGAACGCTCCTCAATCCGGATCGTCAGGTCGACCGTCTGTTCCTCATCCAGCCACGTGTACTCGATTTCGGCGGGGCCCGAGGGAGTTTCGTCGAAGATGATAGCCCGCGCGTGGCGGTACGTGACCTCTACCGGGATAGTGTACGTTCCCGGCTCGGCGTCTCCAATTTCGAGGTTGAAGCTGAACTGTGCGGTGCCGCCGGGACCAATACTCCCAGTTGTCACTGTTCCCGACTTCACGTCGATCGGTGCGTCTATCTGTCCCTCTTGAATATCCATCTGGACACTCCGTGCCGTCTGCACTTGATCCTCAAAGCGCCCAATTCCGCCATCGTCGATGTCACCGTCGTTTGAGGCGACGACTGTCAACGTCGCCTCTTCGTTCGCCCGAAACGTATCGTCGCCGACACTGTAACTCAACTCGGGGTTTCCGGTGACGACGCTCGACGCTGTCACCGGAACGACCGGTGCGAGCAGCAGGAGAGCAACGATTCCAACAACCGTAATCTGTCTCATTTCGTGAATCAATCATAGCCAAAGAGTGAGAAAAGATTTCTCTGTACCAGAATACAGTCATGGACCTTTCACTTCGTGCTCGACGTCAGTTTGGAGTGAACTGAGGTGAGTGTCGATTGGGTCAAACGGTTCATCGTATCCACAGAGAATTGCGCCTCTCTCCTGAATTCTCGATTGTAGGGCCACTCAGGAGGGCCAGTTTGAACACCCACCAATAGACTTACCCGGAAGCCAGCGCGATACTGAGGTATGGGCGGGTCGAGTCACGAGGTGGACTCCGAACCAGATGTCGACGAGCAAGATTCGCAGTTCACCTCAGAACGGGGGCATCTTGGCAGGGAGTACACCAACGAAGGAATTCTTCCGGCAGAAGCATTTTCTCTACTTGGAAACGATACGCGTATCGATATTTTGCAGGCGATGTTGGATGCGAATGCCGACGATGCGCCAGTTGGATTCACGGAACTGTTCGAACGGGTCGATATGGAGGATAGTGCCAATTTTAACTATCATCTGCAGAAGCTCACTGGACATTTTATAAGACAAACGGAAGACGGCTACGAATTCCGGCATCCCGGTCGAAAAGTGGTGAGTTCGATTTTTGCTGGGACACTCACAGACCGCACTCAACTCGACTCATTCCCGGTCGACGGAACGTGCCACGCCTGCGATGGGGACTTGCACGGCTGGTATGTCGACGAGGTTCTCACGATAGCCTGTGTCGATTGTTCGGCTGTTCTCGTGAGGTATCCGTTCCCACCAGGCGGGATCGATGATCGGACGCCTGAGGAGTTACTGCAAGCATTCCATCACTATGTCCGTCATCATTACTGCATGGCTGCTGATGGAGTCTGTCCCGAATGCACAGGCCCTGTAAAAACAGAACCGGTCTATGAACCGGAGGAGAACGACAACTTCGACGTAATCGTCGAGCATGTGTGCCAGCGATGTGGATACGATCTTCAGTCGGGTGTCGGTGTGAACCTCCTCGACAACGCTGAGGTACTCTCGTTCCATTCCAAGCGTGGGATCGATCTGAGTACAGAACCGTTCTGGCACTTTGAATGGTGTGTGAGTGATGAATATACGACAGTATTATCTGAGGACCCTCTCCGCCTACGGGTCAATATCCCCTGCGCTGGGGACGAATTGCAGGTCGTGCTGGACGATACCCTCTCGGTGGTCGAAACGGCGAGACAAGAACACCTCTCGTATTAAAAAGCGAAGTGCGTTAGGTTGACTCCCCCATCTGTAATCTGGATTCCAGCATACGGTATGGATAAGCGTGGGTCAGATCAGTTCTTATGAATGCTGCGGCCCAGCGGCACGTCCTCTTAGAATCCGATGTGGGAGGTTGAACTCGGACCATCACCCTCTTCCTCAATACCACCTTCATGGAGATAGGTGTAGCCGTCCTCAGTGAGGAACACGTCACTCCCTTCGACCGAAATATCGACTTCAGGGAGCGTTGTTCCAGCGGCCTCCCCATTGTCGCACGCTCCTGAGCAAGTGTCGAACATCGACCCGTGCCGCGGGCATATTATCTGCCCATCTCGCATTGCCACTCCGGAACCCCTGTCGAACCGTTGGGATTCATGTGTGCAGTTATTGGTCCACGCCTTGACAGCAGATTCCTCCTCGCACCGGACGAGAATGACTTCTTGTTTGCCGCCAGAAGTGTCTTCGACGGTGAATAGGTACGATCCGTCTTCAGGAATATCGTTGACCCTTCCGATTCGATTTCTATCGCTCATCCAACCAACTGTACCTCACTACGCGCACAAGTAATCGCCGCCAAAATGGGGGAGACCGATGATGCCCATGGTCGGAAAGTTGGGGAGTGGATCGACGGCAGACCGCCTATTCGAACAGCTGAACGGCCTGCTCGTAGCGGGCGCTCGGCTCGGACCAGTCGACGACCTCGAAGAAGTTGTCGACGAAGTCGCCACGGGCCGGACCGTAGTCGTGGTAGTACGAGTGCTCCCAGACGTCGAGCGCGAGGATGGGGTGCGAGCCCCAGAGCGCGCCCTGGTCGTGCTTGTCGACCACGACGTTGCGAAGCTGGTTCGAGAAGCTGTCGTACACCAGGAGTGCCCAGCCACCGGCGGCGCCGGCAGCGGCCTCGAATTCACCCTTCCAGGCCTCGTAGGAGCCGAAGTCCTCCTCGATGCGATCGGCGAGGTCACCGCTTGGCTCGTCGCCACCCTCCGGAGACATGCAGTTCCAGAAGAGGTCGTGGAGGATGTGCCCGGAGCCGTTGTGCGTGACGTTCCGAATCGCACCCGCCGAGGAGCCGAAGTCGCCGTCGTCACGGTTCGCTTCGAGCGTCTCCTCGGCGCTGTTCCAGCCGTTCACGTAGCCCTGATGGTGGGTGTCGTGATGCCACGTCAATACCTGCTCGCTGATGTGCGGTTCGAGGGCGTCGTAGTCGTACGGGAGTGGGTCAAGTTCGTAGTCAGTCATTCGTATCGCCAAGATTCTCTACAGACAGGAGGGATATGAACATTTTCTGTACCCTGTTATGGTAGGGATATTGTCACTATTCCACGTTCAAACTATCCTTTCGACAGAGCTTCAACTTTCATTTCTGGGGCGTCGTTCACGTGTAACCTCTCCAATCCCAGCAGTTGCGGAGCAATTGGGACAGGCATACACGTGGCCAACTTCGTCACCGAACACCCGTGCGAAGCATTTCGAGACGTGGTCACCGCAGTTGTTACAGGTTGGCATTAATTATTTTCTTGGTGTTTTCTATTACTGCTTAGTAGCCCTCTGCTATGCCGTGTCTCTGTCGGGTGTTCACAGCGAGGTCGTGGTACCCAGTAGTCGCAAGAAACGCTAATTGGGGGTGATCTATCTCGCCAGGTATCGCATGTCGCGGTTGCGGGGGAAGTTCGGGGTTAGTCATTCGTATAATCCAGGGTATCAACGAAGGATGGAAATATGAAGATTTTCTGTAATTTATTTTGGCGAATTCGCCGTCATACATCCGAATCCAAAATACAATTTTGGACGCAGAGGATGATTACCGTAGTCATGCGAAGTGGTGGCTGAAGAGTTTTTAAGTCATTGATGGCCGTGGTCGGGATGAATGGCCACCTACTGTACACATGCCAGTGTATCGACCGTGGTTACTACGTGACCTCCGCCGGCTATCCTGAGATTGATTCGAGACATTTCGGGCGAAAGTTGTTCCTCCCTATCGCTCAGGCGTGATTGATGACAAAGTCAATCGGGACGGTGATCGTGAGTTCCCCATTAAACGACGATGAACTTATATCTCTGTTTGCCATATGGTAAACTGCATCCCAAGACTGGATGCACGGTCATCGAACCCGGCAGTTGAAGTACTTCGTAATTGAGGGCGACCGTGGTTGGCATCACCACTGGACGCCTCTCCGATTCTTTATACTGGCCTGTTACTCCCTGCGTAATATTGCTGTAGCGAGTCGCGTGGGCAAGTCAACTCTCGCCCATTGCTTACTTTCCGAAATATTGTTTTCCAAGTGGAAAATATTTATCCGACTCCTTCTTAGAGGCGTTACTACACGATGATCGAGCGAATTGGTTTCCGAGGTGACGAAGGGAATGGTTGATACGGATCGCCGCGTCGTCGTGCTTGGAATTGCCCGAATGGCCGACGCGGTCGGGAATTCATTTCTTATCGTCGTTCTTCCACTCTACGTGGCCAGTGGTGCGGTTACAGGGGGGACATTCGGCCTCACCGAGGCCTTCGTCTCAGGACTCGTCCTCGCTCTCTTTGGGTTCGTCAGTAGTGTCGTCCAGCCGATCGCTGGGCGTCTATCGGACAGGGCAGGAAAACGAAAACTGTTCGTCATCGTCGGATTGGCCATACTCGCGCTCACCGACCTTGCGTTCTCGGTTGCCGGGAGCTACGTAAGTCTCATGCTCATCCGAGTAATTCAGGGGATCGCCGCCGCCCTTACGATCACTGCCAGCATTGCGCTTGTGAACGAACTGAGTGCATCGAAGAGTCGTGGTGGAAACATGGGTGTCTACAACGCCTTGCGACTTACGGGATTTGGTGCTGGACCACTCGCTGCAGGTGTCATCGTTGAAGGCGGACCGTATCAACTGTCGTTCGGAACCAATATTCAGGTGAGCGGATTTGATGCTGCGTTTGCAACTGCGGCATTCGCCGCGCTAGCGAGTATTCTATTAGTCCAAGTACTGGTCTCCGATCCGGAAGAGACGATGCCGACAAGCGACGATGTTGCTTTAGCCGTTCGAGATCAAACCGGCCGTCACCTGTTGGATCCGATTTTCACGTTGGGGCTGGCCACCCTTGCCATGTCGACATGCATCGCGCTATTAGCGCCGATACAGCCGACAGTAAATAACCGACTCGGTCAGGGGGCGATTCTCTTCTCGATTCAGTTTGCAGCGTTTATCGGCGCACTAGCGGTGACACAACCGATTGTTGGAACGGCCAGTGACCGGCTCGGACGCCGATTGTTCATCATTGCAGGACTGGCCTTCCTCGTCCCAACTACTCTCGTCCAAGGTATAGTCGTCGAGCCGTGGCAGATGATCGTGGCTCGGATTCTTCAGGGAGTGAGCGGGGCGATGGTCTTTGCACCAGCACTCGCCTTAGCCGGGGACCTAGCAAAAAAGGGCCAATCCGGTGCACAGCTTTCCGTCCTTACGGTTGCATTCGGGCTCGGAATCTCTTTTGGTCAAGTTATATCCGGCTTTCTCATCAGATACGGATTTATCACTCCATTTGCTTTCGGTGGTGCGCTCGCGGTGATTGGGTTCGTACTCGTGTCGACTCAAGTCGAAGAGCCGACTGCAGAATCCAGCGTACAGACTACTGGCCCAGCAGACTAGTGAGTATGCGATACTTCTCGAGCGTTAAGACGTCAGCCAGAGGCTGCCGCTATTCCATCTCGCTCCCGCCGTTGACGGGCGTATAGGTCCCGGTCACGAACTGGGCGTCCTTACCGGAGAGTGCGGCAATCGCGTGGGCGACATCCTCGGGTTGAGCCACCCGATCCATCGGAGTCTGTGACGCGACGTGCTCGCGTACCTCGTCGATGCGATCAGCCGTGGCGTCAGTTTCGACCAGTCCCGGCGCCACGACGTTCGCGGTGATGCCGTGGGGACCGTACTCTTGGGCGATGTATTTGGCGAACGTGTCAAGGCCGCCCTTGGCCGTGCCGTGGGCGATAAATCCCGGTGTCGGACTCTCGCCGGCACCGCTCGAGACGTACACCAAGCGGCCGTACTCCTGCTCGACCATGTGTGGTAACACCGCTTTCGAGACGGTGAAGGCAGCCTTGAGTTCCGCGTCGAGTTTCGACGAGAACTCATCCCAACTCATCGACTCGAATGGCTCGACCGCAAACGGCATGTTCGCGTTGTTGACGAGCACGTCGATCCGCCCCCACTGGTCGAGGACGCCCTCAACCATTCGCTCGACCGCGTCCTCGTCTCGAACGTCGGCTTGCGCGACGAGTGCCTCGCCGCCGGCGTCACGGATCTCCTCAGCCACCGCGTGCGCTTCCGTCTCGCTAGAGCGATAGTTGATGACGACCTTCGCGCCACGGTCGGCGAGCAGTTTCACCGTCTCAGCTCCGATTCCGCGGCTACTTCCTGTCACTAGTGCCACACGGTCAGCAAACTCAGACTCAGACATCGTCCGATTTGTTGCCGTTGGCGGGCAAGAATCTGTCGTATGACGATTTCTACAGTGTTGAGAGGGATATATCTGAGCTGATATAAAATAGCAGAATCAAATTGTGGATTTCAGAGTAGCGACAAACCGACCCTCGACCCGAGGGCACTCTCCGGTATCGCTGGTCTGCTTTGAATCGACCTGAAAAGGCGAGCTATGGCCTTATATTCCCAAATTTCATAGATTGTATCATGGTATATCGACTCGTGCGTGGGTGTCCGAAACCCGACGAATTTCCCGAGCTGCGTGAACGAATTGATACTGGTGAAATCGAGCAGATGAATCCCTTCGGACGTGCAATGACAACGTCTCTAAACAATGCACGTTTCGACCCAGATACGGGAGAGGCTGTCTGGGTCGAGGAGGATTACTGTACGCCACCGCTCGCAATGGAACGTGAAGTTCTGGGCCAGTATTTCGACGACCTCGTAGTGGTTGAGGAGAATGTAAGGGAGACAGAAGGCTGGGAACGAATCGAAAAGTACCCACCGCTATGGGACGAGATCGCTGGTGAAGCGTAGACATCCGATGTGTAGATCTATCCGAGACAGGCCAAACTATCCCCCATCGTTATCATGGGCAACTTCCTCAGGCTGTAGTAATTGGATATGACGAGGACTAGTCGACCGGAGATTCCCGAAGAAACCTACGAGGACCTGATGCAAGCGACTGCTCGTGCGCTGTGTGAACACGGGTACAGCCGCCTCCGGGTACGAGACATTGACGAGTATTTCGGGAAAAGCCGTCAGCTTATCAATCACTACTACGACGGCAAAGACGATCTGATCGAGGCTGTTCTCAAGTATCTACTGGAAGAGTATGAGCGTGGGATTGCGGTCGGAGATGACGTTGACCCCGAACAGCAACTCGACAGCTACATTCAGCAATTTTTCTATGGACCGGATCTCGAGAACTTCGACCATTGGGCGTTCGTCACGGCACTCATCGAACTTCGCTCACAGGCACAACACTACCCCCGGCATCAAGAATTACTACTGGAGAATTACTTCCATCTCAAAGGGATTCTCGTCGCGATCATCGAAAGAGGGATTGAGGAAGGAGAGTTCCAAGATGTCGATGCAGATACGTTTGCGACCGCCATCAACGATGTCATCTCCACATCCCGAATGCGAAAAGTATGTCTCGGTGATGACGAAGCAATCGAAAGAGGCCGTGAAATCCTCGATAGGATCATTCTCCCACAACTACTCGGTGAACTAGACGGCAACTGATCGGACTTCTGGTGCTGGACGTGCCAGTAACATCTACCGGTTGGTTCAGTCATTTCAGTATTATTCGAATAGCCCTGCCACATACCGTCTCTGTATGCAACAGATCCATCTGAAAACCATCAATAATTTAATACAATACCAACCTGTCAGAAAGGTATTCCCAGCGATCAGAGTGTCTACTTGCCGCCGGCATGAGGGTAGCGACCCATCTACTCAGCGTGAAGCCAGGAGCCGGGGCGCAGAACCCATTTAGCGGGTGAGCGACTACACAAGGTAATGGACGACGAGTCGCCTTCCGCACAGACCCAATCTCGTATCTACACGGCGCCGCGAACGGATGTCTCGCAGAACCAGGGCAAGTTTCGGATCCACTTCAATTTCCCTGGACGGGCCGTCCCCGACCATGACGATCACGGCTACGGGCCGCTCGCGACGGTCGTGGAGTCGTTCATGGACCCCGGCACCCTGATTCGGATGCACCAGCACCAAAACGAGGAGATCATCTCGTGGGTCCCCGAGGCCGTGATGCGCCACGATGACCGCCAGGGCAACCAGCTGGTCACCGATTCCGACCATCTGATGGTGATGAACGCCGGCAGCGGCTTCTGGCATTCCGAGGAGACGCTCGCCGACGACCCGCCGCTGCGAATGCTCCAGATTTTCGTCCGCCCGCACAGCCTCAACCTAGAACCGGGCATCCAGCACGAACCGATTCCCGACCCGGTCGCCGGCGAGTGGAGCCACCTGTTCGGCCCTAAAGGCACCAACGCCCCGCTGTACGTACGGAACGATGTCGATTTCTACGACTGCCGCCTCGCCGCCGGGGCCACGACCACGCTCCCGTCGCAATCTGGCCGCCACACCTACCTGTACGTGTTCGACGGGGCCGTTGAGGTCGGCGATGAGCCGGTCGGGTACACAGAGAGCGCACTCGTGACCGGCGACGACGACGTGGCCGTCACGGCAACCGAGGACGCCACTATTGTCGCGTTCAGCATCAACCCGGACTCGCCGGTCACGCGCCAGGGCACCATCGGCCGCTGAGACACCGGCGGACCGACTGTGGATTGTTTTTCTGCCCCCTGAGAGGGTGAGGACTTCAGCGAACGCCCTCCAGTCAGGTGATTTCCGTGAGTCAACAACAGTCACCGAGCGATGTCTCGATCGACGAGATTCCCGTCGATATCGCGAACACGCAGTCCGGCGACATCCACGCAAGCGACGTTCCTGAGGAGATCCAGTCGCTGATCCGTGCGCTGGCGAGTACGGAGCCGCCGACGAACCCGCTCGTCGTGCTGAAAGCGGCGCGCTGGTGGTATATCCATGGGAAGGGCGGAGCTGATCCTGCGTTTCAGTGGGCAGTCGAGTGGGCCCGTCACCTCGCGACCGACACGCCCAGCGACGTGGATCGGTTCGACGAGTTCCTCAAGTATCTCGTCACAGTCGGCTTCGCGGACGATACAGCCGAGCTTCGATAGCGTTCCTCGAGGGTTGTTCATCCGCCCCTGAGGGGTGCGGCGCGTTCTGAACTGGCGAAATCGCGTTCAACCGATTCAGTGACCACTATGTCCACGACCAGAGACTCGTCGGTCTCCTTCGACCAGACCGACACGCGATCCGACGAGATGAACAGTCCCATCGAACAGTGGATCGACGACCTCGTCGCCGGCGTCGACGACGCACAGGCCAGCGCCGAGTTCCAGGAGTGGCTGGACGTCCAGAGCCGCTTCCACGACTACTCCTACCGGAACACGCTGCTCATCAATCGGCAGTGTCCCGAGGCGAACCGGTGACGGGCTACCGTACGTGGCAGGAGGAGTTCGAACGCCACGTCAAGGAGAGCGAATCGGCCATCTGGATCTGGGCACCGATCATCACCAAGCAGTGTCCAGGGTGCGAAAACTCGCCGAGCTACCACGAGGACAGTGACTGTGAGTACGACGAGACGCCACCAAAAGAGTGGTTCGAGGGCCTGGTCGGTTTTAAGCCCGCGCCGGTGTTTGATGTCTCCCAGACCGAAGGTGAGCCATTTCCCGACCTAGACACAGAAGCGACTGGAGACGCCGCCGACCTCGTCGAACAGTTGACTGTCGCCGCTGACGGCCTCGGCGTGACGGTGCAATCGTTCCAGCCGAGGAGTGGACTCACAGCGAGGCGAAGGGCATCTGCGAGCAGCTGAGTCTCGTCGATATGCAACCGCGGGTCGAGATGCGTGATCGGGAGAACGATGCCGACCTTGCGCGGACACTGATCCACGAGTACGCACACGCCCTGCTCCACTTCGACGTCGATGACCTCCTCCATCAGTACGTCTCGACCCTCGTCGGCCGTTCGTTCAGCCTGACGAACGTTCTCGTAGCCGAGGTTGCGGAACACGTCCCCCATCAAATCCTCGAACTCGACTCCAGAGAGGTCGTCCAAGACAGCCATCCGAGATGGGTGAAGAGTAAGTGGCGACTGTCAAATACGTTACTGAATTTATGACCAAAGAGACATCATCAAACCTATTGACACCAGGATCAATATCACAGCAGAGGCAGTTATTTCGGTTGATGGACAACCAAGCGAGATGCTCCTCACTGTGAATGGCTGGCTTCGCTCCTTAGTAACAGAGAGAAGTTACCCCACACGAAATAAAGTCCGATGTGTGGGGTAACTTCAGATGTCATCAACGCTATATCGCTGAATCACTCATCGCGCAGGACGCGGGGCTGGCTCGTAGCGCTCGATTTCAGCGATCTTCTCAACCCGGTTGTAGATGACTCGGAGGGTCTCCTGTGCGCGCAGGAGCCTGTGCTCCTCAAGGAATCGACGCCCTTCCTCGATAATCCCGTAGAAGGTGTACGGCAGGTCGTTCTGACGGCGCTCCTCGGGGAGTTCGACTTTCTCGACGATGCCCGTCTCGACGAGGCGCGGCAGATGCTGGCGGATCGTTGTTTGACTCCGGCTCGGATTGACGTAGTCCAACTCCTTCAGCGTCGGCAGCCCCGACGGATGCCCGAGAATGTCCTGGACGAGCGAAAATCGCGTCTCCCGGGTGACGAGGTTGAGCCGCTCGCGAACGGTGGCGCGATCTTCTGCCCGCGAATCCGTCGCCCATGATGTTTGTCGAAGGTCGAAAATCGAGGAATCAGCCGGAACACGGAGTAACGCAGTAGTTTACACATCGATAACGGGGAGTGTACGTCGCCGAATCTCAAAGTTACCCCACAAATTGATGTGATACGCCGTTGTGGGGGTAACTATGGCCGAGGACGTCCCGGAGAAACCGCCCGCACCGGAGTTGCCGAAGTATCTTCGCGAACCACTCGAGAACCAATCCCCGGAACGGTTGGAAGTAGTCGCGGCGTACGCGGCTGATTTGGCGGAATGGAAACGCCGACAGCGGGAGGAAGAACTCGAGCGTCGACGAGCCGAGGACGAGGTCGATGAGGAAGAACTCGAGGAACTGGACGAGCGCGAGATCTCGACGGATCCAGAGGATTACGAAGACGTCCCGACGAATGGTGCGTACATCACGGTGAAGGAGACAAAGCCGGGATATCGTTATTATTATTTTCAATGGAGGGAGGGAGATACGTGGAAAAACGAATATATTGGGCCCGTGAATCCGAAAGAATAGTACATTCAGAATTACGTTGTTTTCTCTCCATTCTGTGCGAATTCATCTGGCGAACAGTCTTTCCACAGCCCTTCATACGTTCGGTGGCAACCACTACAGAGAGTGATCAGATTTGAGGGTTGATTCATACTGTCGTAATCAACGGATTCGGTAGACACGAACTCGTGAGCAGGTCTAATATGGTGAACGTGAAGATCGCGGGGCGTTTCATTTCGATTGATCTTGCAGATCCGACAGGCGTAGTTATCACGTTGAATGATCTCTTCACGTCGTGAACGCCAGTTAGAGCCATAGTAACAATTCCAAGAATGCCGAAGGGAACTCCGAGGTTCATATCCAGCCAATCGGATGGCTCTATTCCACGAATCAAAGTATGCCCAGTAAGTAGCGCTCGAGAACTTTCCCAATTCGTCCATCTGGGTGGTTGAAGGGACGTGTCCGAGTTCGTCGTGCAGTCGTTGGAGTTCAGCTAATAGACTCGCTAAATCAATTTCACGCACGACAGTAGGCTCGTAACCAGCCTCGGTAAGCGCCCGATTCCAACTCCCGAATCGCGTGGTAAACGTCCTGATACTATGTTTGCTGAAGCGAACAATATCTGGTGCTGTTGGCACGTGTCCAAGTTCCTCGTATAGAGAGTGAATCTCGGGCAGCAAGTCTTCTTTCGTGAGGCTACGGTCACGTTGTGGTTCATAGCCTGCCGCGCGAAGAGCATCTGCCCACGTCCCATAATAATGCTGGTAGGTCGTCACACTAAACACACCACAGTCATCCATCTCATCGGGAGTAGGGGGACGACCAATGTCGTCGTTCAGTTGATTTATAACTGAGATTAGGGTGCTTCGCTTCTCGTCCTCTGTATGATATCGGAAGTGAATACGAGCACCGTGCTTCGAATCAAAGACATCGTCACACTCCTCAACAGGACATGCCGACGAAGCCATGCCGTCACGAGAGTCGGGAAAGAGTCGCCCCATTGAGTGTGATTGGCTCGGAATAGTATATGAAGGATTGGAGGAGGTAAGAACCCGATCAGGAGGCGGAACGATGTGATCCGACATATTCCAGACAGACGGTGAAGGAATTCTAATATCGGCCACGCGCGAGTCAGGGATACACATCGATAGAGGAGTACTAATCCAATCGCTACATATCGATAGAGGGGTGTGCGGAAGCAAAGCAAGCTGGCGAACACATCGATAGCGGTGCGTGTGCTGCGAAGCAGGCGGTAGATGATTGAGTTCGAAACGTATCGAGACGAGTGATGATATGCCGTCGGTCAGCGGGCCAGTTCGCAGAAGCGGTCAATCCAAGATCGCCGATTTCTACCGATAGAGTCGATATCAAGTTCGAATACACATCGATAGAGGTGTGTGACGTGCGTCTGACGCAAGCGGGCTCTATGAACTCGGCACTCGAGGTGGATATCGAAATGTGACGCGGTAACATCCGCCTGATACACATCGATAGAGGGGTGTCCCCTCCGTAGTCGGTTGAGGAACAGTCCGCGCTCAGGTTTCGTTTCGAATCTGCGCTTTCACGACCGATTCGACTTCCTCGGGCGAGACCATGTCGATTCGAGAGTCCTCGCGAAGCGTCTCGAGAATCGTCTCCGGACGTTCGCCGAACTGGAATTCGAGGAACATTCCGGAGCTGGGACCGTGACTCCGGCGCTCGAAATCGACGAGTGAGTACGTCGTCAACTCCTTCATCTTGTTGACGTAGGTCTCTTGGTGGTATTGATCGGCGTCGATCGAGTCAGTAAGGAACTGATAGACACGGTAGCCGGTCGTACTGCGAGCCGATCCGTCGTCGGTCTGTGCAGCGACGGCTGCCGTCGCGTATAGACAGAGTTTTTTCTGCGTGCTGATGCCGCGAACGACTTCGAGAACGCGGTTTTTCTCGACTTTGTCCTGGGCTTCCCGCACGTGTTCCTCGCGAACGCAGTCGTCACCTTCTCGTTCGGCAAGTTCGCCGGCGACGCGCATCAAGTCGATCGCCTTTCTCGCATCACCGTGTGTTTGTGCGGCGAACGCGGCGGCAAGTGGAATCACGTCGCCATCCAAGACATCGTCGTGGAACGCATCCTGCCGTCGACGCAGAATCGCCTGGAGTTGATTCGCGTCGTAGTCGTCGAAGTGGACGTCTTCCGGAGTGAACGAACTCAACGCACGGCTTCCGACGGACTCCATCATTCGCGCATCGTTCGAGATCGCGACGACAGAGATGTACGCGGTTAGTTCGTCGTTGGCTCCTGCTCGAGACAGTTGGTAAAGTAATCGCGAAAACGCGGGATCTTGCTTATCTCGACGGCCCACCAGCATATCGAGTTCGTCGAGGACGAACACGACGGAATCGAAGTTCTCGTTGACGATGCGGTAGAGTTCGTCCCATTTCTCCTTGGTCGCGACACCATGTTTCGGAACGTCGATGTCGACGCCGGCCTCGTCGGCGGCTTGACTCGCTAGTTCGTAGACGGCAACGCCGAGGGTATCGAGATCTTGGCAGTTGACCTCGATGGTTCCGAATTGAATATCACGAGTCTCACAGATGCGGCTGATATTGTGGCAGACAGCTTTCGTAATGAGCGACTTCCCCGTTCCGGACGGTCCGTAGAGAAAGAGATTCGGCGGACGGTTATCGCCGAGCGCCACGCGCAGCATCTTCGTCACTTCCTGGAGCTGTCCGTCGCGACCGACGATGCGATCCTCTTCGACGACGTAGTTCGGATCGAGGAGTGACCGGTCACGGATCAATCCTTCTTGTTCGTCGAATTCGAGCAGCATGTCCTCGATCGACTGTGACGTATCTTCGTCGGATTCCGTAGTCGACGAAGGAACGGATTCCTGCTCAGAATCTGAGGAACTCGACGCGAGATCGACCTGCGTCGTCTCGTCATCTGTTGACGAGTCGGCCCCCCTCGCCTCAAGATCAGATGGAGAATTCTCGGAGTCCTCGGCACCCATGGCGGAAACCATACAGTCCGACGACAAAAATCTTCCCCACCCCTATCGAAGTGTGATCCGGGGAATCAGTCGATTTTTCTCAAACATATCGCGGCTTCGACTGGAAATTGGCGATGACAACGGAAACGGCTGACGAAGTGTTCCACGACGTTGATGGGAATCGTTGGACAGACACACCCCTCTATCGATGTGTTCGATGTGTTTGGTTCAACCGTGATTCTGTCCATCTTTCACGTCAGAAGTCGTAGTTCGTGAGAAGCGTCGTGTTCTGTCAGTATCGTGCTCTACAAGCCTTGTGATGACGGTTTTCTTGTCAATGATCACGGGACCATCCTCGAGGGATTCTATCTCACCCTGTCAGCATAGATGTCGAACACATCGATAGAGGGGTGTCTGTCTTCTCGACATCTGGCGCGAAGTACTCCCGCGTGTCACTCATACTCCTCTCCCCGACGAAATCCGTCTCAGTATTTCGATTTCTATCGAATTGACTTCGTAGATTGCTGAATGTCACCGACTCTGCGTTGCAGTTCGCTTTGCTCGCGTTTGAGGAGGGCGCTCCCGTGCTACCGCATCAGTTGACTACGGGACGATTTCACGGATGATGTTGAGACACGGATTTTCTGATTGATTAAGCCCAGAGTGGCGGTCAGATCGAACACATCGATAGAGGGGTGTGATTGGATTGAGTGCGTGGTTACCCCACAAAACAGAATGTTCTGGTCTGTGGGGTAACTCGGATCGACGTCTCTCAAACATCGGTCTCTGTAAACGCCGAAAGCTTCGTCATTCGTGTCTCTGCGAGTTCCCGACGAATCTTCGACCGATCCCAGCCTAACGGCGACAGCAAACTTTCGACAGCTCTGACGAGTCCCGTCTCATAGTACGACGGATCGTACGACTCGAACTCCTCGTGAGCCAACGCGACCCGGTCTCGTGAGGATTTCTCGTCGTCGACGACCACGTACGCGATGTCCTGTCCGGGGAGGACAGCGAGGTCGTGATCGCGAGCCCGCTTCAGCGCCGCTACGTTTTGCGTGTTCTGCGTGTACCCTTCGAGCGGCTTGGAGACACGATTCCGTTCGACGAGTTCCGCAACAGGCACCGTTCCAGCGTGGAGCCGCTCGATGGCATCCTGGAGACAATCAAGCACTGCGTCTGGCGACCGGGTCGCGTCGAACCGTTCGAGACAGTTCCGCTGGACGGCCTCGATGAACGGCGGTGTCGAGCGCTGTCGAGCTTCGATCCCTCTGATCTTGAACTCGTCTTCGCCGGTGACCTTCCCGAAGTACTTCGTCAACGCGCCGGCGTCGCTATCGCGCTGTGGGACGAACGCCACCCAGTCATAGTAGGCTTCGTGTTCGAGCCGAATCTCGACGCGTTCCGTGATCTCCATTGCGAGCGTCACGAGGTCCTCCCGTTTCTCGTCGTCGACATCGGAATCCGGTGTCACCCAGATGGAGTCGACGATGCCGTGAACGACCCGCCAGCCGCCGGATTCCAGCTGTCGTTTCGCCTCCAACAGAATCTCGCGAGCAAACGCGTTGATCGCCTCGTGGATTCGGGCTTTCTCGCGGTCGCCCTCGTCGTGCTGTTCGAGCGTGTAGGTTAACACCCAGTCGTCCCCGGATGCGCCGTCAGTCGCCGGATCGAGTGAAATCGTCTTTGCCGGCTCACCCGGGACGGAGTGCCAGGTGTTCGACCGAACCCGTCCGAAGTGACGCGCCGGGTGCGGGTTCCCCGGGTCGAATCGTCGGACATTGCCGATTACGCCTCGCCTATGTCGCCATTCGCTCGCCCCTCGCGCCGACGCATCGACGTCCTAGAGCGCTTTCAAGCCGGGCTTCACGACTCGGCGCCACCAAGCCCATCGGTAGCGGTCGCCCGCCTCGACTTTCTCTAGAGCGCCGTGGACGTCGTACCCGACCGGGTGCCCCGGCATTACCTCGACGACGATCTCCCGCATGGTTGCCGATCCGTGCTCGCGAAGAGTGCCGAGCAGCGTACACGGCGGCCGAACACGCCTCTCACTCACGACCGGCCGGAAAGTGGACATCCTCAAGGGGAGCGCCGATGAGTACCCCGACAACTGCGACTGTTGGGACGCCGACGCCGAGCTCCAGTGTTGGCCGTGCTACCGGGACGGGTTCGAGAAACCGAACCCGAGTGGCAGCGAGAAATGGGACAGCAACGTTGCAATCCATCGGTAACCATCATTGATGTTACAAGAAGTATCATTCGCCGGTCAGTATGCCAAAGTACTGCCCCGCCACTATAGAATACACAAAGCTACCCCATTAGGGAGATACATATGACCCCCTCACTCAATCGGCGGGAAGTACTGAAATCGTTTGGAGGGTTAGCGAGCGTCAGATGGGGTAGTTGACGGAGCAAATGCTGTCTGCCGTGAGTGAGTAGGGTAGTTCTCGAAGATCAAGAATGAGGTCCAATCGAAATTACTGTAATGTAGTATTACATATGCACGTTCATCCGTGGTTTCACGATTTATCTCGGAGCGCGCGTTGGCTGAAACATATGATACAAATACTGGGTGGAAAACAGTCAACCAGTATCGGGAAGCGATCCGACTTGCCGAGGAACAGCCAGATCTGGCCCGAGCTGAGATTGCGCGACGAGTCAATCGCTCCCCTAGCGCAATCCGTGGTTGGTTGGCCGAAAATAAGACCCCACCTGTAGTGAAAGGACTTGAGACCGCTCAGAAACGAGGGTGGCTAGATATAGAGTCAGATTCAGAGACGTTTCGCGTATTTAACCAACTCGTTGCTTGGATCTTTTCTGGTGGAGGTATCAATCAGGCGGCCTTCGTGCCGACATTTTCAGCTGATGATCAACTCACTGTTACCACGCTTACTCATCTACTGAAGTGGGTGAATATACCCTTCCACCTCCGGACGCACAACGAAGACAACCGACATATCGAAGTCATCCCCGCGGAAGACGCTTCCGTGTTTGGTCGTGTTCTAACTGCACTTGGTGCACCATGTGGTCCTAAAGCAAGACAAGATTCGTTGACATTGCCGAAATACCTCCACTCAGTAGAGGAGGAGTTTCAACGAGATTTTGCACGGGTATATCTGCTGAATCGCGGAAGCTTTCTTTCGAACCAACGAACGGTTGGCACGTACTTACAAGAAAGTTCAGAGAAAGAATACAAACAAAGTCTCCGAGATCTCTTCGCGTCAATTACTGCAGGATCCGCTACACTCGGCAGTCAGCATCAAGTATGGGTTTCTGCTGATTCTGTTCGTGATCTTGCTGATGGATCTCCTCTCAGATCGGCACTCGCAACACGAGTAGCCTTCGGTACACTCACGCCGCCAAGTAATCGAGCATTTGCATCAACGTTCCGCCAGCAACGAAGCCCTGGCGGCTATCAGTACCTGCAATTGTACAGGCGAGCGCTAGAAAGTGATTCTTCAAGAGGAAAGCTTGCCAACCAACTTGGACTACCTGAAACGACAATTCAAAGCTGGCGTCGAGGAAGTAGCCCGTATGTTCACAATGCGCTGTCTACCGCTCATGAACGCGGCTGGCTAACTGCCTCTTCTGATGATGACATTCCCTTAGCACTAACAGCTATTCTTGCTTGGATATTTTCTCAAGGATCGATTCGAGCTGAATCATACTATCCCATTTTTCGGCTTAGTTCTCCTGATCAACGGTCGTACTTCGAAACGATTGCTGATGACCTTGATCTCTCATATTCGATCATTCGATCGGAAGATCCCACTCGTTCAACCGAGGTTCGACCTATAGAGGACGGCACAGTTCTCGGACGAGTTCTCCATATTCTTGGAGCACCACTCAGTGAGAGTACTCAACAGATATCACTGCCACCTGTGTATCTTTATCATTATCCAGAACATGCACACCGATTTATTACGATATGGATGAAACAGCATAGTGATCCAAACGGACAACTAACGCTCACCGTTCCGCCACGCCTTGGAAAGCCATTTGCTGATGCTCTGGAGGCTCTAATGACCGAGCAACTCTCCTGGTCAACAACACGGAACTCGGAGTGCGAGATCGGGATACTCCCGAAAGAGAATCCGTAGCTCTTCCGGTTATTTCTCTCACCCAGCCGTTCGTTCCGATTGTGCGGGGGTTGTCCGTGGACCAGTCCTGTGGCCAGAGTAGGCGCTGACACTCTCCGACGGCTACTATGGGATTAGTTCCTCCAATGGATTGCACCCATGGAAACAGAGAGGTTAGTGGGTTCGTCGTCACAGTGGACAATGTCCTGTGTTTCGGGCTGTGCCAGTACAACCTCGCCTCGGACAGCGGTTTCGAGAACTTGCCAAAGGGCTCGTCTGCTGATGTTCAGCACGCCGTTTTTATTCTCCACACTATGGTCAAAAGAACGGGTGGTACGTGGTCACAGTCAAACCAGAGAAGACGACAGTGGAGTGCCCGTCATGCGGTACGAGTATATAAGTCGTTGTGGGTGTGTGAGTCCTCGTGCCTGCCGTGGGAGTTTGAAACGGACAGAGTCTGGGATGCGGCTCTGAACCTCCTCTCGCGAAGACTCTCGAAACTAGGAGAGACATCCAAAGATATGCCTGCAGAGACTGCGACCGCTGTGTCTACCAACGGTGGCGAGTCTCGTCCATCGTTGTGGCTGCAAGTCGCGTCGTAGATGTAGGAAATTCCGTTTAAAGAAGCGATGTCAATCGCTGAGGAGGGTGGAATCGTTCACTTGAACAGACTAACTGCTATCGGCTGAGTATTCAAAAAAGAAATCCGCGGTGGGATACCGATGACCGCTTTCGGCGGTCAGTCGTAGTTAGCTTAGTTGTCGCGCCGGGTCGCGAGCAGCGCAGCCGCGAGCAGCGCGATGACAGCGACGATGGCACCGAAGCCGGGGCCGCCACCCGAGGTGGGCGTCGGCGTGTCAGTCGGCTCAGCCGTCGCCGTCGCCGTCGGTTCGGGCGTCGCCGTCGCCGTCGGCTCCGGCGTCGCCGTCTCCGTCGGCGTCGGTTCCGGCGTCTCCGTCGGTTCCGGCGTCGCCGTCTGGACGTTCTGGACGATCTCGACGTCAACTATGTCCGTGTTGTAGCTGTCGTCGGCCTCGAGGATGTACGAGCCGGTCTGCACGTCCTCGAGCTCCATCGAGACCATCCAGGTCCCGTCGAAGGACCATTCCTCGGTCGTCGTCAGCGCGACCGAGTCGCCGTCCTGCGTCAGCAGTTCGACGGTGATGGAGTTGTCGTCGGGGCGCAGGTTCGTGCCACCCTCGGCGACCAGCGTGTCGTCAACGCCGACCGGGTTGACACCCGAGGCTTCCATGCCTTCGGGGTAGACCGTGTTGATGGTCGTCTGCGCGTCCGCGTAGCGGAAGCGCGTCGTGACCATCCGGTCGTCGCTCGCGACTTCCTCGGTCGTCTGATCGAGGATACGCGAGCGGACCTGCTGGCCCGTCAGACCCGAGTTGTCGTTGTCCAGGTTCGCGACGAACTCCTGGAAATCACCGCTGGACTGGCCAGCGACGTCACCGAAGCTACCGTCACCGAAGTTGTCGTCACGACCGGGGATCAAGACGTGGGCACTGACCTCGCCCTCTGCGATGCCACTGCCACCCGCCGACGTGGAGACCGTGAGGTCGTCCTCGTCGAACGTGTTGTCGTCGTCGACGCTGACCGTGTGGAACGCCGTGTTCCCACGCTCACCGACGAAGACGATGTAGGCCTGCTGCGAGCCGAAGGCCGTCCCGGACACGTTGACCGAGTTGTCCTCGACGGCCACCTGGCCGCCGACGGTCTTGAAGCTCGCCTGCAGTTCCGTGTCGAGCACCCGCAGCGACTTCTGGGAGCTCGTGTTCGTGTTGAAGTTCGACGTGCTGATCGTCTCGGGCGGCGTCGCGCCGATACCGCCGGCATCAACGACGCCGAGCCGGTAGGTCCCGGGCTGGGACAGCTCGTTGTTACCGGGCTCGTTACCCTGCGAGAGGATCACGTCTTCCTCTTCGAACGTGCCGTCAGCATCGACGGTCAGCGTGTCCGAGCCGTCGATGTCGAGCAGCTGGTAGTCGTTCTGCCGGCGGACGTAGAAGGCGACCTCCTCGATGCCCTCGGAGGCCGTCCCGTTCACGTCCACCTCGCTCCCGACAACGTACGTGTTGCCGGGCGACTCGATCGAGAGGTCACCCTGCTCGATGGAGATCGACTGATCGTCGACCTCAGCTTCTTCGGTCGGGGTCGAGCCCAGCTCGAAGGGCACGAGGTAGCCCTGCTCGTACAGGTACATGTCGATGTCGGAGTCATCGAGGTACTGCGTCTCGATCTGACCGACACCGAGGCCCGTGCCGTCGTCGATCGTCACGGTCGCGTACGCGTAGTCGACCGTGCCGC
Source organism: Haloplanus sp. GDY1 (assembly GCF_023703775.1). Lineage (NCBI taxonomy): Archaea > Methanobacteriati > Methanobacteriota > Halobacteria > Halobacteriales > Haloferacaceae > Haloplanus > Haloplanus halophilus. The sequence goes on from NZ_CP098515.1 coordinate 99,931, forward strand.
TGGGCGTGGTGCCGCGCGGGACAGCCGTGTTGCCGCCGTCGGTGACGACACCGACCTCGTCGGTGTCACCGACGTTGCGGAAGATCCGCTGGGCGTCCTCACCGGAGAGGCCGTCGCGGAAGTCGTCGGATTCGATCAGGACCGTGTGCTGGTCGCCAGCGTCCGAGCCCTGGATCTCGAAGCGGACGTCCTCACCGCGGACGACGTCGTCCTCGTCGATCTGGAGGCTCGGGTCGTCGTCGCCGGTGACCGTGATGGTCGTCGACTGGGACGCCTCACCGAAGCCGAGGTCGTCCGTGCCGGCGAGCGAGATGGTGTATGTGCCCGTGCCAGTGTCCGAGAGGTCAAGGTCGTAGCCGACCTCGTTGGAGCTGATGTCCTGGCCGTTGACGTCAGTGCCTTGGTCGCTCTCGCCCTTGACGGCGTCGTTAGCGACGTCGCCGGTCACGTCGAGACCGGTGTCGTCCTCGACCGTCAGTTCGAGGTCTTCGGCTTCCTCGTAGTTCCAGGCACCGACGACGGTGAGTTGACCGGCGCCGGACTGGTCGCTCTGACCCTCGCCGACGGAGCCGCCGGCGATGTCCTCACCGTTCGTGTTGAGCACTTCGAGCGTGGTGACACGCGGCGTGGTGACGACAACACCGTCGGCGCCAGGCGTGCCATCAGTGGTGTAGCGACCGGTCTCCTGGCTCTGCGGGACGTCCGGGAGGTTGAGGGGGACACCCTCAGCGTCGCCGGCCGTCTTCAGGAGTTCCTCGCCAGCGAGGTCGCCACCGAGCTGGAGGCCGGACTCGCCCTGGAAGACGGTTGCACCGGGGAGGATGAACCCTTCACCGTCCGCGGTGTTGAATTCACCCGTCCCGTCCTGGTTGGCGGCACGGTTGTCACCGTCGGGGTCAACCTCGCCGTCATCACCGTTGTCCCCGTTACCATCATCTGCTTCGATGGTGACGGTCGTACTGACGGTGGTGCTGGAGGTGCTGCCTTCGATGAAGGCTTCAGCGTCAACCTGCTGATCACCAGTTGCTGCGTCCGAAGCCACCTCGAAGGTGACCGTCGTGGTGAGAGTCTCGCCAGGCTGGATGGGACCGCTGAGGCCGTAGAGGACGCTCTGCGGTTCGCCTCCAAGACCAGATGCCCCATCGCCTTCGATACTCGTTGCTTCGACGCCGCTGGGCGTCGTGAACTCGATACGGCCTGCGTCACCGGCCTCGTCGCCGGTATTTGTATAGTCGTACGTTACCGTGAACGTGTCTCCCTGCTGTGCGCTCCCAGCGTCATCAGGGGCACTAAGGCCAACCTGTGGCGCGGCAGCGGCAGGGGCAGAGACCGCGAAGATGGACAGCACCATGAGGGCTGCCATCGTAACTGCTCTGATTTGCTTTCGTGTCATGTTCTATGTGTTTTAGCTGTTGAGCGCAGCAATGACAGCTTGCGCTCCGCTCGGGTCGATTTGGTTATTGTTCAGTGCCGCAATGGCATCCTGTGCTTCACCGGGCTGAATGCCAGCCTCGCCGTTCGTGTCGAACTGATCGACAACGGAGTTGCCACCGTTCGGCGGAGACGGCTCAGCGCCGGTAACAACGATGTCGTTAGTCGTTGTATTACCGGCGTCAATCGGATTCTCGGTTACCGCGGAACCGGACAGACCACCGTCCGTGGTGGCAACCATCCGATACTCGAATCCAGACGGCACGTTGGTGAACACATACGAGCCGCCCTGTCCAATCTCGGAAGTGGCGACTACGTTGTTGGTGCCCAGTCGGTAGAGGCTAACAGTTGCCTGACCGGCAGCCAACTCGTCATCGTCTTCGTTTACGACATCGCCGGTGATTTCACCGACGCCGTAGACGCTGACGGTTGCCTCCTCACTGTTGGACGTCGAGTAGGGAGTCCCATCATTGGCCTCGGTCGAGGCAGTGACGTTCGTGTTCCCAATGTTCTCTGCCTGGAACTCTACCGTGGCGTCTCCGTTGCTATCTGTCGTGACGGTCGTGGAGTTGGGATCCAGGATGTCGTTGTTCGTCAGTTCGAGAGTAACATCCTGATCTCCAGCTGGCAGCCATGCATCGGTGCTGCCTCTTGGACGCTGTTCAACGGTGACTGTCGCGTTTGCCGTTCCTTCGCTCGCGATATTGGCCGTCTTATTCCCATTGTCAACCGTCACATCGAGACGGTACTCAGTGGGAAGCTGTTCAATGACGAGGTTTGCAGTAGTCGTTTGGCCCTGGTCGACTTCATTGTCATTTGCAGTGGCCGTCGTATAGCCCCTGCGTTCAACAGTGATGTCGTAGGTTCCAACAGGAACGCGCAGCGTGTATTCGCCATCTGCGTTCGTCCTCGTCGATGCGGTCACACCGCCACCGGTTGCTCGGACAATCGCGTTCGCGACGTCGTCGTTCTGTGTGTCGGAGACACGACCGGAGAGATAGCCACCATTAGCGGTGTCAACGACTTCCAGCTGGGTGAAGGTCGTCGACGCGATGTCGTCTCCTCCACTATCAACGAACGACGCGCTGATACCGTAGTTGGTGGTGCTGGTAACGCTCGGTGCGTTAGTCGTGACATCCACTTGGAATTCGATGTCACGGACCCCATCGTCCGGCTGAATCCCGAACTGGATTGTGTCATCAACCCCATCGCCGTCGGGGCCGTCAACCAGTTCGGCACTGCTTGAGATCGAGACCTGATTATCGTTGTTCGCGAACTCGGCAGAAACGCCGTTAACGGAGAGGCCTTCCTGCGCGATTTCGTTCGCGACAGTAACATTCACCGTGTCACTGTCACCATCGGTCTGGACATCAGTCACAGTGAACCGGATGATGTGATTGTCAATATTCGATCCTTCTGTTACACTTGCCGGGTCAATAGCGGTGTTTCCAGCAATGTCACCGCTATTTCCAGCCCCGGAAGTGACGGTATTTGCTGCGGCAGCTGTTCCAGCGAATGCAATGGATCCTCCCATTACGGAAAGGACCATTATCATGGCCAGGAACAGACCGCGCAACTTGTCTGTTGGTCTTGTCATGTCTTATCGTGGTGCGTTTCTGTCGGCGTCGGCAAGCTTCCGCCCACTGCGATCCGCCACTCACTGCAAAGTGACGCCCGCAAGGGGGTACTCACTTCCAACACCATGGGTAGGGGTACATTCGCCACGTGATCCCCTGCTTATAAATTCTTTGTGGTCGTTGATGTGTATGGGTGAGTGTGACACTCCGGAAAACAAGCAATAGAGCTAATTTGGGGCGAATTTACAGAACTCCCCTGTGAAATACTCAACATATATCGGACGTCTGTCAGACAATAAGCGTACGAAGCATTTCTCGCAGTAAGGACATCCCGTGCCAACTATCTAGTCTCAACACAGACTGTGAACCTCCACTCACACCGAGCGGTGCTGACTAAGCCTCTGCAACGGTACGCTTACGAGCCAACTTGGAAGCTCCTGTCCCAAGGAATCGAGCCGTCAGGCGATCTGTCGAGAGGACGAACCTCCGGAAGATTCGTGTCGAGAGTGGTGGTTTCTTCGGAATCGCTCCGTGTGTAAAAAGGACGTTCGCCAACACCCACAGATTATACAACGAGACCGCGAACAGGAAGTAGAACAATCATACCGAGAACGTCGGTGACGACGTTCTCGGCAGAAAGTCGTCGATCTTCCGATACGATGTCTCGATGCCTCAGCGGCGGAACGCCGTCGCGTACGCTCTGGCTGTCTCTGGTTCTACAGGTGGAGTAGGTCGAGTGTCTTGGGGCTTGATTCCGGGGCGGTTCACGTCTGGTTCGTGACGAACCAGACGTGTTCAACCTCGCTCGTTCGAGGAGGCACGGCGAAGACAGTGACATCGACCGATGCTGTCGGTGGCCGCTTTCACTGCATCTGGTAGGCATCGATGACCATCTCAGCGCCGACGCTGAGACGGGCTTTCATCCCCCTGCTCGGCCGCGCACGGATAATGAACTAATATAATATCCGATCGGTCTAACTCTGCGAAGATGTGAACCTGGTAGAATCGCCGGTTGAGGTAACCGTATCTGATTGAGACATATCGACGCGCTTTGACGATGAGTGAGCGATCGGCTTTCGTGCGAAGCAGGAAGCCGATCGCGTTTATCGAGCTCACGGCGAGGGTGAATCGAACACTGGGAGCGGCGATGCAGAGCGTCGCAAAGCAGTACGCTCGGTTCGTTCCGAGATCAGGATAGGTGATGAGGACGTGGTCTGTGTCGGCTGAACCGTAGACCTGTCACTCGTGGCCGTCGATCGCGACGTCGGCATGAGGAGGAAGCAACCGAAGTGACTGAGACGGTTTATTGTGCCGTGTTGAATAGTGCTCTCTGAGCCATGACGAAGTGACACCAGTTTTGAACTCACCGGCATCAGCCCCTGACAAAGCCACTCAAATTTCGACTGTCCCGACCAGCACCGCTATTCAACACGGCGGTTTATTCTACGTCATTATCGGTGGTTCGCCAAGACGGCTCGGCGAACCACCAGTACACAGTTACAACCCTCCGTATGAAGGACGTGAAAGAGGCTAGGCGTTGATGGCGGCCGCGTTAAGCTGTCGAAGATGGTAGAGCAGCGATTTCGCGAGTGGGTTCCAAGCCGTCGATGTAGAGTCACCCGGCTCGGAGCAAGCCAGTTGAACGGTCTTGCCACTCGTATTGGCGAACTCCTGAATCGAACGCGATTCAAGAGTGGACCTCCTCAAAGTCTGTTCTCGTGTAGGACCCACATGGTTTGATTCCGAAGTCTAGGGCCGGGTAGACGAGGGTTGAGGCAGCACAGCAGCATGTTTTGCCTCGGTTGTGTCGACCATATCGAGAGCTACGAGCCGAGCAGTCAGTCCGATTCAGCAACTACTGTTTAGTGCGGGGAGGAGGTCAATAACCCGCTGAACAGTCGCGGGATTTATGTGCTATTTGAACGGAAGTGGTGATATGCCGCCGGATATCTATGAAGAGACTGACAATCTTTTATCTGAGTATCCCGATCTCGAAGAGGATCTGGCTATCATAGTAAAGAAGGACCAACGGGGAACGTGGGAGTTTAGTGAAATTCCCCTTGATTCGGGTCTCTTTGGGGAGCTAGTGTCCCGAGGGATTGCTGAACAGTCTGGTGAGGGCTATCGTCTTGTTGATCGGCAGGCTGTTGCAGACGCACTACACGGTGATGCCCCCAAGAGGACACAGTCGAAGGGGAGTGAGGATACTCGGATTGAGAGAGTCTTGTCTGATATTACCCTGAAACGAGTCGGAGCTATACTTGGAAGCCTCCTATTGGTTGTTGGATTTCGACTCTTTGCCTATCCGCAGGTCTTTCAGAATGGGGATATCGTTCTTCTCGGAAATGACCCATATTACTACCGCTACTGGGTAGAAACCCTCCTCGCCAATACTGAAGGACCAATTACTCTCAAGACTCTGGGTTCACTTCCGGAACCAGTAGCGAACGGTGAGCCGCTCTTCGTAGTGACGCTCGTGGTAGCCGCGACGTTTCTGGGTGGTAATTCGACTGCGGCCGGTGTTACGCTTGCGTGGTATCCGGTCGTCTCGGCTGTCTTTGTTGGAGGGATCACATACCTTCTGGCAACCCGCCTATTTGCCGACCGGCGTGTCGGTGTTGCAACTGTGGGAATGCTCGCGATAATTCCTGTCCACGGATTCCGGAGTGGGCTTGGATTTGCTGATCATCATGCATTTGATTATTTCTGGCTCGCCGCCACGATGCTGACGCTTGTTATTCTTTCTGAGCAGCATAAACTTCGAGACTCGCGACTCTGGATTGCTATTGGGGGATTCGGGCTTGCAACTACCGGACAGGTTCTTGCCTGGGAGGCTGGGCCACTCCTGCTTCTCCCGATTGGCCTCTTCCTTGCAACCCGCTCCCTACTCGATATCCAGGCAGATCGATCACCTCTCCGGTTTGGCGGTCCGGTTTTGATTGGATTGGGCTTTTGTTCACTGCTTGTGTACCTTGCTCATCGTGGCCTCGCCTGGCATACGTCTGCCGTAGTGTCTGCTCCATTTCTCCTCTTTGTTGGGAGCAGTGGGATCATATTCTTCGCTGAAGGTGCTTGGAGATGGGATCTCTCCCCGAAATACGTCGCTACGGGTGAAGTTGTCGGGCTCCTTGCCGGCGTTAATCTGCTCCCCAAACTCGTTCCAAGTGTCGCAACGACACTAGCCCGCGGGCGTACATTCTTAGTTCAAACAGAGGGGATCGCTGAGTCGATATCTATACTCAGTGGGAGACTTGGCTCGATCTTTGGTCCTGCGTTCCTATTTGGATGGGTCCTTTTCCTTGCGTTACCGTACCTCTGCTGGCTCAGTTTTCGAGCATATCGAGAGCATGACTCTGTAGCCCTTGTCCCAGTCGTGTACGGGTGGACGTTCTTGATCCTTGCCGTAGTTCAACTCCGCTTTGCTGGTGAACTATCGATTCCCATCGCAGTGCTTGCTGGCCTTGGGTTTGTGCATCTCACCGCATGGATTGATCTCTCACGTGGGCTTCCTGACTTCAGTGACTATAGGCCGCCAGAATCGACCGGTACGCCGTCTCAACCCGTATCACTGTCTATCCCTGATCGCCGAACTGTCCTTTTACTGTTCGTGACCTTCCTGTTAATCGGCAGTATGAGTTTTGCAATGACCCCGCTAAAAACGAATCAGCTGGTTATCTCAGATGAAGAGTACCAAGCTGTGACGTGGATGGACGAGTATTCGGCTGAGCAGGATTGGGAGTATCCTGAGAATTACGTACTCAGTATCTGGGGAAAGAATCGATTCTACAACTATTTCGTAAGTGGTGAGGCAGCATCATATCAGTATGCGGAATCACATTACGGTGAGTTTCTCACATCCTCCGCTGGGGAACAATGGTACTCTCAACTTCATGATCGAGTTGGCTTTATCGTCCTGAGAGACTCACCACCAGGACCGGACTTTACTGCTGAATCACTACAGACTCGCCTCCACACCCACTATGGTAGCGAGAGTGCTGCTGCGTCCGGATTATCCCATTACCGCCTAGTCTATATTAGCGACGATGCCTCATTAACTGTCTTCACCCTTGTTCCAGGCGCGCGGTTGGCTGGCACAGCCCCACCTGGGTCAACAGTCTCCGTCTCGACAACTCAGTCCGTTACCGGGGAGCAATTCACCTATTCGCGCACGGTTGAAGCAGATTCGACTGGGCAGTACGCGGTCACCGTTCCGTATCCGGGAGAGTATACGGTTGGTGGCAGTCAAATGCAGGTCTCGCCAACAGCAATCACCGCGAATGAGACCATCTCAGTTCCTGCTGAGGCGTGAACTACCCCACTTACTCGCTCGCGCTGACGCGCTTGCTCCGTGAGGCAGGGGGCTCCGTGGAAGGTTCCTCTATCTCCGAGAGGCTTTCGACTTGGGGCGTCCACAGCCCGCTCTACACCCTCCTCGGACTCAAATAAAACCAACAGGCTGTTACGTTAGTCTGAAATTCTGTAGGGTGATCCTTCACTCGTGCGGCGCGAGGCAGGAGGGCAAATACGTATGGATCGCTCAGTACTCGTCGCAATCGCTGCTGGTGTGCTTCAGGGCATTTTTGAGTGGCTCCCCATCTCTAGCGAGGGAAATATCACAATTGTACTCGCTTGGCTTGGAGAAAGTCCCCAACAAGCAGTGGCCTTTGCCCTCTTTCTCCATCTCGGGACAGCACTCTCTGCGACAGCATACTATCGCCACGAAATCGCTACTGAGCTGGCAACGATTCGAACATGGCGTCCGGAAGTGGCACGTCAGGAAGCGTATGCGAAAACAACCTTTCTTGCGGTCGCGACACTCGTCTCCGGTGGCGTTGGCCTGAGCGCATATCTGCTTCTCTCGGAACTCGTCTCTGCGTTGACTGGCGGGGCTATTGTCATCGTCATTGGTGTGTTGCTTCTGCTGACTGGTGTCTTTCAGCGACTCTCAACCACGGTCGAGGACACTTCCCAGAAGACACCAACACTCTGGGATGCGGTTTTGGTTGGGATTGCCCAAGGCCTTGCGATCCTTCCAGGGATTTCTCGCTCTGGCTCGACGACAGGTGTCCTCCTTCTGCGTGGCTACGAGGCCCCCACGTCGTTCCGACTCTCGTTTCTGCTCTCGATTCCAGCCGCACTCGGCGGGGGATTCTTAGCGGCCTTTGATACTGGATTGGCTAGCCTGACGCTTGTGAGTGGTACGATTGCTCTGGTCACGGCAGCTGTTGTTGGATATCTTACGATTGATGCACTCATGCGAGTCGTCAATCGGGTATCCTTCTGGGCCGTCTGCCTTGGTCTGGGAGGTCTTGCTATCCTTGGCGGTATTCTCTTGGTGTGACTTCTCGTGAGAAGGAAGGAGAAGAATCGTCTTATGAGATACTAACTATTAACTCGGCTTTGAATGTCGAGTATCTACCACTATCTCGACTGGAATGGCGGCTGAGACCGTGTTCAAACGGACGGAGTGGTCAGTCGCAGACGCTACGGCTCTCCGTTGGAGGACCAAACGGCAAACGGCGTGACAGCTGCTTTCAGTCACTCTCGAGAATGGCAACAATATCGGAGAGATCGAAGAGACGGAGGTCATCACGCTCGTCTGCAGCTTCCTCAACCGAGCGTTTGAAGCCAGAACGGCTGAACAGGGCAAATTCATATGTCGGCTCATCACCTCCAGTGGGTGTCCAGTCGATGTGCTCCACGTCGTCTTCGAGATTCGAAAGCACGTCATAGCCGAGGGGAGTGCTGGTGAATTTCGCTTCGCCGGCGATTAGCGTTGACTCATCAGTTGGGGCGACGACATCTACCTCCCGGCCCTTGTACCACCACTGGCGTGGCACCTGTGTGAGCTGGTAGTCTGCATAGAGCGCCGGCACCGCCTGGTGACAGAGCGATTCGAATGTTTCGCTGACGAAGTCGGGCAATTCCGGTTCGATGAGATCCGCGTAGGCGTTCTCGCCGTAAAGTTCGTACTGGCCTCCACGGCCGTAGAGATACCGGAAGTAAAACCGGAATACTGGATCCTGAATCTTGTATCGCGTCCGCTTGCTGCGTGCCGGGTCAGCGAGTGCTGGATGGTGTTTCTCGATGATCTGGAGCGTTTCCAGCCGGTCAAAGTAGTACGACGTGTTGGTACTCTCGATGCCGGCTCCCTGGGCGATCTCGTTTCGACTGCGGTTCCCGCTGGCCATCGATTCCAGTACGGAAAAATACGTGTTCACCTCGGTGAGTTCCATCTGAAGGACGGTTTCAGGCTCGTCGTGGAGTGGGCCATCCGGGTCGCACAGCAGCCGCGTGATGTTCTCTCCGAGGTTCTGTGATGGATCGAGTGGGCTGAGATATCGGGGTGTGCCACCGAAGACGCCATAGACGAATACCCGTTCTTCGGGATCGTACGTCGGCACGAACTCTTGGATAGAGCGAAACGGCAGCTGGGCGAGTTCGAGACGGCCATTCGGTGTCTGAGATACCCGGCCGTAGAGTGGCGCACCGCCATCGAGGACGTGGGTATGAATCATACCGATTGCAGAGCCTGTGAGTACGAGCGTTGCCTGACTCTCGTCGACAGCTGTACCCCACAGGTGTTGAATGACCGACGGGAACCCCTCGTTCGATTCGATGAGGTACGGGAATTCGTCGATAACGATGATGGCGTCTCTGTCGGTGAGGTACGTCAAGAGCGGTTCCCATTCCTCTTTGACGGCCGTGATGTCTGGATAGGTCGTCGCTGCTGCTTCGACGAATCGCCTAAGTTGTGTCGTCGCTGTTCCTTGGACTGCCTGATAGTACACAGCATCGTCGCGGTCGGCAATCGATTGGCGGACGAGTTCGCTCTTGCCGATTTGACGGCGCCCATAGATAATGGCGAGCTCTGCAGCGTCACTCTCGTAGAGGGCCTGCAACCGATCGAGTTCATCGAGACGATTGACGAACTGGTCCATACTCCCAGTCGTGGTGGGGAGAACATACGTGCTTCGAAGTTAGAGGTAGAACTATAATAGTCTGCACGATAATATTCTGAGCTCTAATATAGAGGGCCAATGATACAGACCGATAGCGCATACCTCCGTCTTCAGGCGGAGGTCAAGCGATAGGCATAGTGCGTCAATCCACGAATCCCGCCATTACTGGATTTCCCACGCTTCACCGAGGGTATTAAGACGCCGACGAACCATAGTGTGCAATACGGATGAAGACCACACGGCACGCGACCTACAACCTCAACTACCACATAGTGTGGTTGCTGAAGTACCGACAGTCGGTACTTGTCAAGGAGGTCGCCGACCGTGTGCGAGACATCCTCCACGAAATCGCCGACGACAAGGGCTTAGAGATTATCGACCTGACCGTTCAGCCCGACCACATCCACCTGTTCGTCAGTAGCCCACCGAAACACGCGCCCTCACTTCTCGCCAACTGGTTCAAGGGTATCTCCTCGCGGAAATACAACCACCGCTACGCCGACAACGAGGGCGAGAAGATTCGATGGGCGCGGGGCTACTACGCAGGGACGGCGGGGCACGTATCCAGCGAAACGGTACAGGACTACATTCAGCGTCACGGGGAGGGCGACCAATGACCGAACTCACCAAGACGCTGGAACTGAAACTGGTAGACCCGAACGCACACAAACGGCGGAAACTCCGCGAGACACGAGACGCCTACCAACAGGCCCTTCGAGATGCGTTCGACGCTGGTAGCACCACGCAAACCGAAGCGAACGACGTGGTGGTCAACTACGACCTGTCGGGGTACGCGAAAAACGCCCTCAAGAAGTACGTCCCGCAGTTGACGACAACCTACAATGCGGGCGAACTTCACGATGACCACCCTGTTCGGTTCACCAACGAGGGGCTACGCCTCAACCACAAGCCCGAGAACACTATCGAGTGGTACGTCAAAATCCCGCACCACGAGGACCACCACCTCTGGATGCCAGCACAGCCGAATCCCAACCAACGGGACTGGTTGGAAGCGTTGAACGCTTGTGACGCGGAGATGGGTGAGAGTCGGCTGTTCCAGCGGAACGGGACGTGGTATCTCCACGTCACCGCCACCCGCGACGTGGAGGATTGTTCCGAGGCGTCCACCGATGAACAGACGCCTATCGGAGTGGACATTGGAGAAGCGTCACTTGTCACGGTGTGTCACCGCGACGACCACGGTTCTCCGACCCGCCCCGAACTATGGGCTGACGAAGGCAAAACCGTTCGTCGTCTACGCAAGACCTACTTCACCGCTACGCGACGGCTTCAAGAACGCGGAAGCAACCGTATCGCCGAATCGTTCGGCGACGACCTGTGGAACCAGATAGACGACGTGTTCCACCGCGTCACCCGCGAAGTCGTGGAGTACGCCGAGTCCGTCGAGAATCCCGTACTGGTGCTGGAAGACTTGACGTACATTCGGGAGTCGATGGACTACAGCGAGTATATGAATCGCCGTCTTCACGGATGGGGGTTCGCCAAACTCCACGCACAGATACGGTACAAGGCCGTCGAAAAGGGGATTCCCGTCGAGACGGTGAATCCGCGTAACACGTCGAAGGAGTGCCATGCGTGCGGTGAAGTCGGATATCGTCCGAAACAGGCGACGTTCAAGTGTACGAACGACGACTGCTGGATGGGTGAGTACCAAGCGGACGTGAACGGGGCGATAAACATCGCAGACCGCTACCTCAGCGGAGAGAGTCCTTCCAGAGAACACGAGAACGACGATGACTCGGCTGAGGATGGGGCGCATTTGACCGCGCCACAAGACAGCCAAGCCGATGCTGAAATCCAGCAGTTGACGCTTGGAACGTATGCGTCTTGAAACCACAGGGTCGTTGCACTCGGCCTGAAATCCCGTGGCGGGATTCCCGCGTCTTCAGGCGCGGGAGGAGGTCAAGTGACGTACATAGTGACGGCTGTCGTCCATGGAGTCGCTGACCACGATGGAGGCTCACACTCCCTGCCACGCAGTTTGAACTAACTCGGAGCTGAGAGGCGCTCAAGGGAAGAAGCCGCAGGACAAATCGGAGAAGATAGAGTCCACGAACCCTCCACCGTTTCCGAAGCTTTTGCTGACGGCTAGTAACGCGAACCCTCACTCCACCATTTCCGGAGCTATCCACGAGAGAAGGAAGGAGGCCACGACAAAGACGGCATAGATTGCCGAGAAGACGATCCGCTCCACGAGTTCTGTCCTCCCACTCCAAACATATTCTTTTTCTAGAGTATTGTTTTTTCGGTATTACGGTTACTGTTTTACAGTGAGTATCTTAGTTCTTTTGTCTTGTATAGTACCTCTGCTGGACGGTAGCCCGCGTCTTTTCGATAGCTTCGGAAACAGTGGAGTGAGAGGGTATTATAAAGAAACGGGGCTTCGGAACCGGTGGTGTGGGAATCCCTTTAAACAACCGAGCTTCGGACGCTCCGGAAACTAAGGAAGCGGTGGTTTTATCATATCATCCCGTGTGGCGGTTTATCATGGGGATGTTCCAACGAGACCGTCAGGTGTTCGCTGATGCCGAACCACTTGACGACTCCTATGAGCCCGAGGATATCCGGGAACGGGACGAGGAACTCGAGAAATATCAACGAGCCCTCCAGCCGATCATCGATAACCGACCGACGTCGAACATCTTTCTATACGGTAAGACGGGAACGGGGAAGACCGTGGCGACGAAGTTTATGCTGTCCCATCTCGAGAACGACGCAGCCGAATACGATGACGTCGATCTCTCGACGGTTTGGGTCAGCTGCGAGAACCTCTCCTCATCCTACCAGGTCGCCGTCGCCCTCGTCAACGAACTTCGCGAAAGCCAGGACAAAGACCGCATCAGTACCACCGGCTACTCTCAGCAACGAGTCTTCGACATCCTCTACGAGGAACTCGACGCGCTCGGTGGTACCGTCGTAATCGTCCTCGACGAAATCGACAACATCGGCCACTCCGACGACATCCTCTACGGGCTCCCACGAGCACGGTCGAACGGCTACGTCGACGACGTCCGCCCGGTGATCGTTGGCATCAGCAACGACTTCCAGTTCCGGGATAACCTCTCGCCGAAGGTCAAGGATACACTCGCCGAAAAAGAGATTCTCTTCCCCCCATACGACGCGAATCAGCTACGCTCGATTCTCAACCCACGTGCCGAGAAAGCGTTCCACGACGATGTCTTAGCGGATGACGTCGTCCCGCTCTGTGCGGCGTTTGCCGCCCAAGACACGGGATCGGCCCGGCAGGCGATCCGACTGCTCCGTGAGGCCGGCGAGCTCGCGCAAGCCGCCGATTCTGACACGGTAACCGAGGAGCACGTCCGGGACGCCCAGGACGAGCTCGAAAAGGACCAACTCTACGAGGGGATGCAGGAACTCACGACACAGGGACACGCCGTCCTCTGTGCGCTCGCATACCACCAGGCGCTCGATGATGTCCCCATCCGCTCTCGCGATCTCTACGAACGGTACGTGAAGATCTGCGACCGGCTTGACGCCGACAGCGTGAGCGAACGCCGTGTTCGCGACCACCTCTCGGATATGAATATGCTCGGGCTCATCAGCGTCTATGAACGGAACGAGGGGCTCTCGGCTGGCCGGTATCACGAGTACGAACTCGACGTTCCGCTGAAAGCCGTGCTGGAGGTCCTCTTGTCGACGACCCGCTTCGAAGAACTCGCGAACATCATCGAGTCGACGGCCGACGATAACAACCTCCTCCAGTCGGATATCTCCGACTACTGAACCCAGTTTCGTGATTTCTAACGTGGTACTGAGTTCCTGAAAGCTCCGGAAACGACGGAGGGTGAGGATTGTCCTAAAACTCCGAAAATAGTAGAGTGAGAGCGTATACTGCTAGGTGTGTCTTACCAAACAACTTGAACAAATAGTGCTGAGGAGTTTGGTAAGACTAGTCGAGCTGTATAGTAGAAGCTTCGGAAATGGTGGAGGGGTAGCAAAGCTTCGGAAACACCGGAGGGTACAGTCCTCATTTCTATCGGAAGCAGTACGTATGGACCGCGGGACGATTGACGTACTTAGCGAATCAAAATAGAATTCTCGTGCTGAATCGAAGCCGGTGAGGTCCCCGATTCGTCATTCAGCGACTCGACCGTCGGCTCGTGCGCTGGATCGAACCGTACTGAGCGTACACTGGTTGGTGTTGTATTCTACCGAATAAGGCGTCGCAGATGTCTTGTCGGAGATCATTCGCGTGACGCTGAACGGGAGGTTCCAGAAAAAATAGACAGATCACATCCCCACCACCGTTTCAGCAATTCCCGTGGGAAATAGTGGAGACGGTCGATTCCAGATCAAACACACGATACAGTACAAGAACATGCTGGTTAGCCGCTGGGTACTTGATTCACTCTGTGAACTACCCTACTCGCTCACCGCTGACGCGGTTCGCTCCTTGAGGGTAGGGCTTCCTGCTTCTATGACGCGCTTTGCAGATACCGAATCGGTATCCACAGGAAGCGCAGTCTCCACAGGCGTTCGTTCGGAGTGTCCCACTCCTACTTTTTCGATACCGCGAGAAAGGATGTTCCACGCCGCGTTCGCATCCCTGTCCGTCTCAAACCCGCAGGCAGGACAGGAGTGTTCCCGAACCCACAGCGGTTTCTCCGTCGAGACGCCGCACGACGCGCACTCCTTGGTCGTGCCGCTCGGGTTGACCGCGACGAAGTGCGTTCCCTCTCGCTTGCACTTGTATTCGAGCAACGAGAGGAACGTCCGCCACGCGGCAGATGCCGTGTTGCGGCTGTTCGACGGCGACTCCATCATCCCCTTCACGTTCAGGTCTTCTACCGCCACTAGGTCGTACTCCCGAGCGTAGTAGTTCGAGAGCTTGTGCAAGAAGTCGCGGCGCTTTCGCTTGAGGGTGGCGTGGCGTTCAGCCACGACCTGCCGTTGTTTCTCCCAATTCGCGGAGCCGTTTTCCTTCCGCGAGAGGTCGCGCTGTTCGCTTTCGAGCTGTTCGCGCTCGTCGGAGAGGTCTGGCGACCCGACCGCCGTGCCGTCGGTGTCGTGAGCGTACGTGAGAATCCCCACGTCGATGCCGACGCACTTCTCGGGGTTTTCGGGCTTCGCGGGTGGTTCGCGGTCCATTTCGATGCCGAAGGTGGCGAACCACTCGCCCGTCGGTTCCTTCTTGAGCGTGACCTGCTTGAGTTGGGCGTCGTCGGGGATGGCACGGTGGAGCCGAATCGGTATATCTCCGAGTTTCGAGAGTGATAGGACAGTCTGACCGCCCCTCTTGTCGAGCTTGAAGCCAGACTGACTATACGTGAAACTGCGGAACTCCCGTGGTGGCTTCCATTTGAGTTGGCCGACGCCGTATCCGTTCTCCTTGAGCTTGGAGAGTCCTTTAACGTTGTCGAACAACCGTTCAACGACGGTTTGGAGAACTTTCGAGTACACGTCCGAGAGGTCGTCCCACCACGTCTTGAGGTCGGGAAGTTCCGACCGCAGGGTAGTCATGGACGGCAATTCGCCGTGGTTCTCTCGGTACTCGTTGAGGCGGTAGCGCGTGTGGTTGTACAGTTGCCTACAAATGTCTCGGTGGCGGTCCAACTCCTCGCGGTGGGCGTCGGACGGCGTGAGACGGTACTTGTAGGCGTAGTACATCTGTTACTCTCGTTCTTCAATTAGTTCGTCCAGTTTTTCGCGGACAAACGACGAGAGGTTGAGGTGTTGGTCCTCAATCCACTCGTCTTGGTCCTCCCGAATGGTGATTGTCTTCCGTTTCACCGTAATGCACACTATGCACATTATATATTAGTGTCTTCGGTGGCGTGGGCCTGTGGGCCGAGCGTCGAACGTGTTTGAGAACTGTGCAGCACTGTATCCCCTCCCTACTGCGCTACTCGGTCGCTTTGCTCCCTGCGTTGCTCCTTGAGAAAGGGGCTTAGTGCCTCGATTCAGCTAATCTGGGTGAATTGCTGAAACGGTGGTGGGGGTCCTGAGGCCATTCGTTACCCCTCTCAACCCAAATCGAGTGTTGACCACTCTCCAGTTTCCAGTTACGAACTCACTCCGATTCTGGGGTATAATGTTCTTCCAGCTAGATTAATTCCTGAAATAGCGGTGGGTGTCTCTAACCCTAATTGCTCAGAACCTTATCAAATCTGAGGGAGGAAAAAGATGTGAACTGTTAGATAAGACTACTAGTCGCCGATAAGCTCCGGGAACGCTTCGTGTTGAGAAGGGTAGTCCGTCAAACGCGTGTGAACGGCGGCGACGGTATCGCAGCTAGGCGGTCGAACTGTCGTACATCTCTTCGAATGCTTGCTCGCCACGGATCAACTCGTCGACGCCGTCAGTGAGCGTCACCTCACCGAAAACGGTCGCTCGATAATACGTGTACAGGCCGTCCTGTCCGCGCTCCGTGCGCTGGCGCTTCTCGACGAGGCCGACGTCGACGAGCTTGTTGAGATGGTAGTGGAGTGTACTGTCGTCGATGTCGAGTGCGTCTTCGAGTTCTTTCGGACTCATCTCACCGTTGTGAACGAGTCGATAGAGGATCTCATAGCGGGTTCGGTGACCGACAGCCGCGTGCATATCGAGGTACTCCTCAAGGCTAAGAATGCTCTCCTCGGGCAGCAGGTCTGCCGGATCGTCCGGGGCGTCGCCACCAACCGTCCGCGTTTGATCCGTCGCCATCGTACGTCACGCTATGCGGCGGAGACGCTTAGTCGTTGTCAAGCCGGAAATTCTCAAAAACACCTCTTTTTATACTCTCGCTGAATAGGGTCCGATATGCCCGTCGAAATCACGCGCGAGCTGATCGCTGACCGGTTCGGGCGTGTGACATACGACCGGTTTCTCTTCTATCTGATGGGGCCGTACAAGTCGTTCAACCTCAACTACGTCCTCAGCGAGGAGGACCGGCGCGAGATCGACGTCGACGATCTTCCTGGACCGTTACGCCGACTCTTCAGGAATAAGGACGACATCAACGCGGCACAGGCACTCTTGCGACGTGTACAAGGGGAACTTCGG
This sequence comes from Haloplanus sp. GDY1, assembly GCF_023703775.1. Classification (NCBI taxonomy): domain Archaea; kingdom Methanobacteriati; phylum Methanobacteriota; class Halobacteria; order Halobacteriales; family Haloferacaceae; genus Haloplanus; species Haloplanus halophilus. The sequence goes on from NZ_CP098515.1 coordinate 116,924, forward strand.
ACCGACCCGGGAGTGAATGCATTTCTCGCACTTGACGTCGACATCGACACAGACGACGTCGATGCGGTGACCCAGAGCATTGAGTACGCACGCTGTAGCAACGCAACCGCGTTCGTGGTGCCGTTTCTTGGCCACAATTTTGGCGTTGGAGAAGAGGCTGGTAGTATTCTCGAAAATCTTGCGGCAACCCACGGGGAGCGGTTGATTTTCGTCCACGAGGATGACGTGACGAGTGCGATGATCCGGTCGGCGTCCGTCCGGTGGGATTTGCGCGTTGAAACCTACGAGACTGAGGACGAACTCGCGGCCAAACTACGGCGGTTCGCCGGCGGAATTATGCATCGCGAACGACGGGGGGAACTCGATCAGTTGGATTAGAAGACGATGACGGCGATGTATCCCCTCCCTACTGCGCTACTCGGCCTTCGGCCTGCGTTGCTCGTTGAGGAAGGGGACTTAGCGCCTGAAAACAATTAAAACGAATGGGTCCTCCAAGCGGTCCTGTTCAGATTAGTTGATTCCATGCGAAGGCGAACGATCTGAGCCACTCGTTTGCAGTTTCTGCTTCGGTATTGCTAAAACAGTTCGAGAAACTGGCAATTCTGCGCTTTACCTCACGAAAGACACGTTCGACGGCATTCCGATTGCCGTGGCGTTCGTATCTGCAATCGAGGCCGTGGCGTCGGCAAGCGTCGTTCAGCGGTTTCGCACTGTCGACGAGATCTGTCGGGAGTTGTGCCGGCGAGATCGTTGGCTTGTAGGACATCAGCGGTCGCTTCGTGATAACCGGACCTCTGACAGAGGTAGAGTGTTGGTTGATCAAATATTATCCTCTTTGACTGACTGAATAGGAAATTATCTACAAATAGTAACTAGGTGTGCTCTCGATGCCAAACCGATGGTGGTGTTCACAAAACTCGTACGGGTCCCTTTTGATCACTACTCCGTATATTAGGACGCGGCTATGGGGGGGCACCAAGGGGAACGTTGCCGCGTCCCACTAATACTGTTAGCAGGTGCTTAATAAGAGGTGTGGTAGCAGGTAGGGACTCTGTTAAATTTGCCTGAGTTGAGGTGCTAAGACTTCTTCCTCAACTAGCGACCGGAGTGAGTAGGAGGGAGGAATACAGCGCCACACCCTTCATCGACTCAATCGCACTGACAACACCTCGGCATACAGCGAACAGAAACTCCTGCCGAGCCTCATGACGTGGTGGAACAGCCTGAAACAAGTTCACTCGAGCGTCCTACAGAAAATCGTTCAGCGATTATACGACACCCTTTCGATGCTTCGCGGATGCAAAGAGAGCAGCTACTGCGTCGGGACACTCATATGGAAGGCACCGGACGAGTACTGCAGTTTCACCTACAGCCAATCCGGCTTCAAGCTCAAGAACACGAGCAGTCGGACGCGACTGTGGCTCTTGACACTCGGAGAAATCCCATTACCTTCCACCGTGACCTTCCCGATGTTGCCGATATCAAGATCGTCACGGTCAAGCGAGAACCCACCGCCAAGTGGTACGGTATCGTTGACGTCGAAACTCCGGATAACCCGGCGCAGAAGCCGAAGAATCTGCCGTGTTGAATAGCGGCTTCTGAGTCATAGTGAGACGGGACCGATCTTGAGACTACTCGCACCAACCACTAACAAGCCGACTCAAATTCTGGTTGGCTCGGCCAGCACCGCTATTCAACAGAGCAGAAGAATGCTGAGCAAGGCGTCGGTTTCGACGTGGGGATTCTCACATACGCTCACGATACGGACGGCACTACCGCTGAAACAGGAAGCCACTGCCTCAAGCGAGAACTATCAGGCTATTGATAGGGAGTGGTTCACAGTCAATTTTATCTGAGATGATTACTAGGTACAACATGGCAGCGAATACTGCCAGACAGGCTCGGTATGGTCTGTCATGTTTTGCATGCCTCCCCTTAGGGGAGGGAGGCTTTTCGTTGACTACGCTTCTGTGTAGTGATTGTACTTGTAACAAGGAGAGTTAACTCAGGATATCTGATTGTCGTGTCAAACTTTCACGATAAGATCTTGATCTCTCGATATAGATGGATTCCCATCGTTGAATAGGAGGGAGAGTGTTAAGTGCCACCAATGTCAGATGTTGTCAAGAACACAGATGCAACTCTATTTCTCAAGCCGGCGCAGATTGAGGCCATGCGTGACGCCGCTTATGAGGGACGCCACGGCCCTCGAAACGATGCGATCATCACACTAGTATACGACACGGGATTGCGTCGTACTGAGCTCACCAAGGTTGATCGTAACATGATTGACCTTGACGACGAGACGGTTCGTATCCCTGCAGGGATTCAGAATGACTATTCGAAAATCTCTCCCAAAACTATGACGTTGGAACTGGATCGAAGTGGTAATCTCTGCACGGTGCAGACACTCCGTGAATGGCTCTCGTCAAGAGGTGATTCATCATCAGCACTATTCCCGAGTCAAAGAACCTCTCGAATGTCCCCAAAGGCGATCAACGATGTTATTAACCGGTGTGCAGAACGCGCTGAGGTTCGCCCGTTTTCTGTTGAAGGACGTGGGATCCCTTCGGACGTGTCTCCACAGACACTTCGCCACAGTACTGCGTGGCGGATGCTCCGAGAAGAAGAGGGATACACACTCGATGACGTTCGCAACCGCCTACGATACACGACTCTTCTCGCAACCAAGAAAGAATATCGTCACTTTCAGACGCTTGAATGCAATCCTTCGTAGAGATCACCACATTTAATTTGATAGCGAAGTGCGCGTTTCCTGAACAATGACAAATAGAAAATCAGACACACAGAATGATAGAAAACCTGAATTTATGACTAAGGAGTCATCAATACCAAGTCTGCACCGCCGCACGATATTGAAATTTGCGGGAACGGGTACCGTGATCGGAGCTAGTGGGCTAGCTAGTGCTCAGAGTGGGGCTACGAACGACGGACGTGAGACATGGACCTTTTCAACGGATGGCGCCGTTCAGAGTTCACCAACTGTCGTAGATGATATGGTGTACGTTGGGAGTGATGATAATCATCTGTACGCACTAGACGCTTCTGATGGCACTAAGCAGTGGCGTTTTAATACGGGTGGGGCAATCTACTCTTCTCCAGCTGTAAGTGAAAGTACGGTCTATATTGCTAGTGAGACTGGTACTGTATTCGCACTTAATGCCGATGATGGCACACAAAAATGGCAATTTGAAACTGGACATGATATAAATTCATCACCAACAGTCTCTGCGGGAACAGTCTATATCGGATCCGGTGACAACAATGTCTATGCGCTCTCTACTTCCGATGGAAGTGAACAGTGGGATACCCCATTTTCGACAGATGGGGTTGTGGACTCATCTCCGACAGTTGTTGATGGGACCGTCTATATTGGGAGTAGTGACAACAATGTCTATGCGATTGATGCTGCAGAGGGTACTGAACAGTGGAAGTTTTCGACAGGACATTCAGTTATCTCATCACCAACGGTGGCTAATGGAACCGTGTACGTCGGAAGCTACGACAGGAATCTCTATGCAATTACTAATGGCTCTCAAAAGTGGAAAACAAACCTGGATTCCTCAGTATATACCTCTCCCACTGTAACTGACGATTCTGTATATGCAGCAGACTATTCGTTCGGTACCTTGTTCAAACTTGACACCGAAACTGGCAGCAGGACAGCAATTGCACCGGATGAGACGAGCAACCCCCTCATGTCCTCACCGACTGTTGCTAACGGTGTCGTCTATCTCGGAGATGGCGAAGGAGTGATTTATGCATTCGATCCAGACGAGAAAACATCCGATCAAATCAAACAGTGGCAGTTTGAAACGGGGAGCTTAATTGAATCATCACCAACCGTTGTTGATGGAACCGTTTATATTGGAAGTAACGATGGCTCTATCTACGCATTAGACACAGGGACATCAAGCTCAAGTACTGGAACGCGTGTCCAGTTAGGAACTCTCGGTCACCACTTTGCCGCGGCCGGTACGGATGATTCAACAGACCAACCCCCGCTTGCTGGACGTGAACAAAAGATCACGACTGCTGAGAAGATCGACAGTCGGTCTGTTCTTAGTGCTATTGAGTCTCTGTATGGCATCAAGCTTGACGGTGACAAGGAGATGATCAAGTCGACTATCGACGATCTCCAACAGGCCGTAATCGATGGGAAGCTTGATCGGCAGACGGCCGAGGAAGCGATCCAGCGGATGCAAGCACTAGAAGACGCCTCGCTATTGACGGTCCACCGTGTTGGTCCGAACACTCCAGACGATGCCGATTCAAATGGTGATATTAATATTGCCGAAGCAACTGCACGTCCAACTATTGCCACCGCATTCAAGCTCATTCTGATTGTTCTTACGCTGAAAATCCTTGCGCTGAGTAGTGTGGGAATAGTTGGTACCGCTGCTGTTAGTGCCTCTTTAGATTTCATAACAGGGGCAGTAGATAAGCTCTTGAGCACGATGATCGGATCTGATAGCGACGACGAGACTAATCTCAAAGTAGAAGCAAAACAAAAAGCACATGCAGAGGCTCAGGGGATTGTCCAGCAAATCAAAGATGGCACAATAGAGACTGGCCAAGCTTTGCTTGACACGATTGATACGGCCGTTGATAAATTAGTTGATATATTTGCGGATAGTATTCGTGCTAAAATTGAACTTGATGCTCCCAAAAGCGTCCTAATTCCTGGGACAGGATTACTTCTTGGAGCCGGGCCCTCTGTCTATGGTGCGCTACAGCGGGCGGATCAAGCATTTGGGGTGGAGGAATTGACATCAACAGGGCTTCGAGGTTCAACTGCGACTGCGACACAATCGATTTACGATGCACGGATATCTCTCGAGGAAAGTATCCAAGATGGTATCGATTATCTCAACGAGCTTGAAGCCTTTGCAGCAGACATCAATATTTGGGAAAGATCTCTTCAGTTCGCCCAAGAAGATGAGCCTCCGATTGAAGAGATTATAGACCTTATCCTCACCATTGGAGATACGCTTGCAAGTGGGATCATTGGTACTCTCGCAAGTCTGCGAACTGCTGTTGCCGGGTATACAATGATCGTGTATCTCAAACTGATGCACGGACGGCTGGCAACGGCAGCTATCGAAGGTCGGGAGGTGAATTATCTCAATGTCTGAAGTGCCCTCTCACGTTCCAGCGCTCAGAAACGCTATCGAAAACGAAGAGATTGATCGGGCTGCTGCGGCATACGAACAGCTGTCCCAAACGTCCCTTGAGACGCTGTTGAGCCAGCTTGAAACGGCAATAGATGCAGGTCGATATTCTGATGCTAGATTACTGTTTGACCAGATCGTTCGTCAGTATGATTCACTACGCTTGGAAAGTAACAGAATAACCGCCCGAGTGGAGGCTGCACAGGCCGCCGAGGACACGTCGTTTGAGACAGTTCAAGACTTCTCGGAGTATCTCCGTTCAGCCACTAAAACTGATGTGATTCGGTCAGAATTCCTCGCAAGTGTTAAAGGATTCATTGAGGCACAAACCGGGGACGGCACGCAATCCCCGCCAAAAGACCAATCAACTGTTCTGCAGACAATCCAGCAAACGCGCCAGCGAGAACAGAATCGCCAGCAACGCAAATCAACAGTCACATCAGAGATAGACAACCTCTCCGTTCCACCATCATTGGCCATTACGAATCTCAAGAAGGGAATGCAAGCTCCCAGGGCCGGAACTACCGTCAATCTGGACGTAACCGTCACGAATGTCGGGGACAGTCCCGTCAGTAGCATCAGCCTGTCGGTACGCCCCCCATCTGGGGTGACTACAAGTCAATCAAAGAGTAACATTGGCCAGTTGGGCGCAAGTAGTACCACGAGCAAATCTATCACGCTCACGGGGCAGTCTGCCGGCACGTATTCAATTCCCGTTGATGTGACCGGGAGCGAGGGGACACAGGCTTCAGAAGAGGTGACACTCTCTGTTATGAATGAATCATCACTACCACCGAATATCGAACAGTTCGATACGAACGGTGCCCCAGGAATCCAGGTGGACGAAGTCCAGAATGCCATCGCCGCGTTCAACAACGGCAAAATCGGAGCTGGTGTCGCACAAGATGTTATAGCGGTATTCAACAGGTGAATCGCCTCGGGGTCAAGCCCCGAGGCTTCCCGTTTCCACGACGCGCTTTGCAGACACCGAAGTGGTGTCCGTAGGGAGCGAAGTCTCCACGGGCGTCTCTTCGGGCAACCCAGCCCTAATTCAGAAAAGCCGCGTTGCCACACGTTCATCGACGCATTCGCATCCCGATCGGCCTCGAACCCGCACGCCGGGAAGGAATGTTCCCGCACCCGGATTGGCTTCGCTGTCTCCACACCACACGACGCGCACTTTTTTGTGGTGCCCCTCGCTTCAACCTACTTGACGTGACAGCCGTACAGGTCGGCCTTGTATTCGAGCAAAGTGATGAACTGTCGCCACGCCGCATCCTGCTTGTTCCGAGCGTTAGGCGACTGCTCCAACATTCCCTTCACGTCCAAGTCTTCCACGAATACCGCGTCGTACTCGCGGACGAGCCACGTCGATAGTTTGTGCTTAGTCCAGCACTTTCCGACGGATGTGACGCTTGACCATAGCGACCTCTCGGCGTTGTTTCTCCCAGTTGTTCGACCCCTCTTGTTTCCGCGACAACTTCCGTTGCTCGCGCCGAAGACGCTCGTACTCGTCTTCGAAATCAAGCCAATCCACGGTCGTCCCGTTCGAGGTGTAAATGTAGTTCAGGATACCAATGTCAACACCGACGCTGTTGCTCGCATCCAGTGAGTCCACGTCGGGTTTCTCTGGGAGATCGGCGTCCTCGGTTTCGAGGCCGACGGAGACGAACCACTCGCCGGTCGTCCCCTTCTTGATTGTGACCCTTTGATGGACGCTGTATCTGTGATTTCGCGGTAGTCGCGGATTTTGATATCTCCCATTTTGGAGAGTCAGAATGTCGCGTGTCGGCTACTCGTGTTTTTGAGTTCGAAGCCGGACTGCGAGTACGTCATACTCTGGAACTCCCTCGGAGACCTCCACTTGAGCTTCCCGACCTTTCGACCGTTCTGTTTCTGCTCGGAGAGTCGGTTAAGATTCTGGTAGAACCGTGTGACGGTTCGTTGCAGAGCCTTCGAGTTGACGTCCGAGACTAGGGGGAACTGGTTTTTCCAGCCGGGGAATCGGTAGTGATGTTTGTACGCCGAGCCGATGTCTTAAGCGTCAACGTATTCGTACCCGTAGAGGGTGAGTTGTACGCTTGACGATGAATGTCGATATGGGATTCCAGTCGCGCCGCTACCGCTTGCGTCGGGTATGCGGGGTAGCGTTGACTCGTGTGGTTCGGCGAAGCTTGTTCGATCGACACGCCACGCGCTCGGGCCTTGTACTACAACGTACTCAGCTTTGCACGTTAAGCGTCCGCAGTTGAGTACATGAAGAGGTGGTCGATCTCTTCCATGAGGTCATCGATGCCACGATCATCGTTGTCCCGAACCCATGAGAGAAGGTTGTAGACGGCCTCTTTCAGAGAGTGTTTGAGGTTCGCTCGAAGCGATGACGCCTTCGAGCGAACCGTCCCCAAAGCGCTCGGCTCAGGATCAAGAGGACGAGACTGTAGGCAGCCAAGCCGAGATCCTGCTTCGAGTCCTCGAAGAACGTCTCGATGTGCCACCGCATCCCGTAGGAGCGAATCACGTGCACAGTCGATGCCTCTATCTTGTTCGTGGCGAGATACTTGAGCGAAACCTCTTCGTCTTCGTCGGTCTCTTTCTCGGCGATAACCAGCTTCGCGTTTCCCAGCTGGGAGACAGGACGCTTCTTCGTCCAGATGTAGTAGGTGTCGTCATCGACATCACGCTCGTCCATGTCGATGCACTTTGCCACGCATCGACTCGGAGTTCTTCGCCGGCATACGTCACCTTGCAATTGCTCCGGAGCGGGGCGATCCAGTCCTTGTCGTAGGCTTTGATGTGTTCGGGAAGGCCAGAGTCGTGAGCGAACCACGAGTCGAAGAGGTAGATGTCCGCAGGCACACCTACCTCTTCTTCGAGTTCGGTGACGATCTCGCGGGCGAGATCGTACTTGGTGTCGTGGTCTTGGTCGTTCTCGTCTTGCTGTTCGTAGAGGCGGAAGGTGAGCGGATAGGCTGTTTTGTCGTCAGCGTAGAGGGCGTAGATGAGGTCTTGACTCCATACAGTGTCGCCTTCAGCGTGATCGTAGAACTGGCCGACGCCGGGGACGAAGTCCCCGGCTTTCTCGGTGATAGTGTCGTCGAGGATGATGTAGCCGTTCTTCGACCAGCGCGTTTCACCGTGTTTCTGAAGCTCTTCGAGGCGTTCGTGGTTGAACTGCTGTTCGTCCCAGTCGTACTCGGTGAGGAACTTGTTGAGGGCGCGTTTGCCGCTGGCTGGAAGAACTTCGCGTGCGGTATCCGTTACGATCTTGTTGCTGGCCGCAACAAGACAGGTAGCGTAGGTTTTCGCGTGACGACGTTGGGCCGATGACAGCGAGTTGAACTCGTCGAACAGGCGCGTACACGACAAGAAATCCGCGATCGGCATCATCCGTCTTTGCTACCGCCTACGTCACGCTCCCACTTCACGTGCAAAGCTGAGTAACGTAGATCACATTGCCAACAACTGCTATGAGCGTGGAAATCTGTACGCGTACATGGGTATGTTTTTGTCGCAGGCGTAGTCCTAGCATACCATATGCAGGCGCTGGTGGTTCGCGTATGGAGCTGATTGATGATAGTGGTCGTGTCTTTGGCCGGGTAAATGTCATTGACGCGCTCGTCGTGCTGATAATCATCGCAGTGGTCAGCGCCGGGATCGTGTTCGTCTTTACCGATGACTCAGCGGCTCCAGAGACAAAAACAACGTACGCAACACTTGATATGGGTGTCCAAGAGCCATATCTCGTTGAGGAGATCTCAGCGGGCGATACGTATGAGCCCAGTGAGACTTCAACGTTGCGTGTAACTGATGTCCACCTCACCCCTCACGAGGATGGTACCCGCGTTTTTCTTCGTGTTGCAATCAAAGGCGAATTGAATGAACAAGGAAGTATCATTTATCAAGGAGCACCCCCTCGACTTGGACGCTCGCTAAGTCTCATAACCGATCGGTATGAAATAAGTGGTCGAATCCGTGATGTCGGCGAGAGTGATGCAATCACTACTGCACAACAGACTGTTGTCCTTTCGACTCGAATGGCTGCTACTGACGCGAGAACCGTCACCCCTGGGGATGAAGTACGGGTCGGTGGCCGGGTAGTAGCGCGTATTGAAAACGTGACAACATATACTACAAAAGACCCGAATCAGCGACAACTGTTTGTTGCTGTAACGGTTGATGCACATCGCCAGCAGAATAACCTTCGATTTGGTGGACAGCCGCTTCGACGTGGTCAGTCTCTCACTCTTCCGACGGGAGAGTATGTACTTAACGGGCACATCGAACAGGTGGGGGGCAAATTCGACTTAGGAGAGACCACAACGCGTAATGTGACACTCCAGGTTGGAGAGATACGAAAGGACTTTGCGTCGGTTATTGAGGAAGGAATGGTAGAGCGTACCGGTGACACGACAGTTGCTCGAATTACTGAAGTTGTTGAAGTAGAACCATCGCTGATCATCGTTACCGGCAGTGAAGAGGCGAGTGTGGCGGTTGTTGACCACCCGGTGAAGCGTGATGTAACGCTCCGGACCGAACTACAATTACGTGAAACGCCGAGTGGACTTGCGTTCAAAGGCGAACAGATCCGACAGGGGTCAGAAGTGGTCTTGAATCTTGGAACGATCACACTTGAAGCCACCGTCATTGCCGTTGAAGAGTGATATATCAGACAACAAATGATTGAAAGTTTGTTGAATCTCTGGATCGATGTTCCAGATAGAGGTAGCCAGAGAACATCGTGTGACAACACGTAGTTCAAACGAAACCACCGCTGAGAATTAGGCTGAAACAGAATGGGTGATAGCGTCAAATCAACGACCGAGAGCGGACGAGTCTCGACAGTGTACCAAGCAGTCCAGGAGTCATATTTCGCTGCCAGTCTACAGGGGATTACGGCAACCGTACAGAACTCCACGATATATCGATGGTTAACGACAGAACCGGAGCCTGAAGTGATTGTAATTGATCTTCGAGAGACCTGGACCGTGGCACCAGTGCTCTGGTTCCTCAATGTAATTTTTGATCGAGTTAGGCCTGCACTCAGCGACTCACGTGCAGCAACGGCTATACGATGGGGAAGTCGATACCTCTATCAACTCCCCGCTGTCGTTGGAGGTTTGGGACTTATTACCGCAGGACTAGTTGCTAGTTTGTTTATCGTGCTACGTGGTGGACTTCAACCCATCCGGTTGATTCTCGCTGCTACTGCGGTCATTGGTGGAATCCTTGCAACTCGAGATCGTCGTAGTTGGATGGACTTCCGAGAGACACGACTCGTGACATTGCTCATTACCGTACTGGAACCTCCCGATCCGACTGAGCCAGAGAATGTGTCTAACTCAGTGGAATGTGCTGAGCACTCGGAGAACACCACAGCAGATTACCAAGAAGAGTCTAAGCAGAGAGCAGAAGCGACCAATACTGATGAAGAGGAGTAATTCTCAACGACCTCTGGATGTCAGAGTCGTTGACGGTACGCGATATACCCGTATAGATGAGCGCTGAGAGATTGAAGACCAGATAGAGATCCATTTCCAACCGCCGAACACAGACTGCGCTGATCAACTCTCCAGAGCGATCATCACTAACACACACAGCAACAGCGTCTTCACTCGACAGTTACGCTCTTCGCGAGATTGCGCGGTTTATCGATCGGACGGTCTTTCTCGTTTGCAACATGGTATGCAAACAGTTGGAGCGCAACGTTGGCGACAAGTGGTTCAAGCGGACCACACGCTGGGATCTCAAATGTGGTGTCGGCCGCAGTTGTCGTCACAGTATCACTAGTGACCCCAATTACAGGTGCTCCACGGGATTCAACCTCTTTGACGTTGTGAACGGTCTTTTCAGCTTCGGCCTCGTCAGTGAGGATCGCGATCACAGGTGTCTCCGACGTTACGAGAGCGAGCGGGCCGTGTTTCAGTTCACCAGCAGCGAACCCCTCTGCGTGATCGTAGGAGATCTCCTTGAGCTTAAGTGCGCTTTCGAGTGCAACAGGATACCCAGCCTGCCGTCCGATATAGAAGAACGCCTCGCTGTCGGCGTACGTCTCGGCGGCGTGTTCAATCACAGATTCTCGGTCAAGCACCTGTTGGACGGCACCAGGCAGGTTCCGCAGGCTTTCGAGGAGCTCAGTTGCGGCCTGAGATGTGAGTGCATTTCGAACCTGCCCTAAATGCACTGCGAAGAGCGTTGCAGTCGCAACCTGAGAGACGAACGTCTTGGTCGCGGCGACACCGATCTCCGGGCCGGCACGAATAAAGATGGTATCGTCCGCATCACGCGTGACGGTACTCCCGAGCGTATTCGTTAACGCGAGCGTACGTGCACCAGAACGGGAGGCATCTCGGAGTGCGGAGAGCGTATCTGCTGTTTCACCGCTCTGGGTGATGGCAAGCACAAGTGTTCGCCACGGATCACGATCTCCGGTGAACGCATATTCACTTGCCAAATGTACCGTCACTCGGACGTCTGCGTGCGTTTCGAGAAGTGCCTTTGCGTACAGTCCAGCGTGATACGAGGTGCCGCAGGCAACGATCTGTATCTCGTCGACCGACCGGAGATACTCCTCGGGCAGCGCCACGTCAAGATCGACACTAGTCGCAAGCTCATCGATCCGCCCCGAGATTGCCTGCCGGAGCGCGCGTGGCTGTTCGTGGATCTCCTTGAGCATATAGTGCTCGTAGCCGCTCTTCCCAGCTGCCTCAGCGTCCCAGTCCAGCGTTTCCGTCTCACGCTCAATCCGCTCCCCGTCGTTGTAGATCGTGACCTCGTCTGTAGTAATCCGAGCAATATCGCCTGATTCGAGATACGTCACGCGGTTCGTATGCTCAATAAACGCGGTAGCGTCACTGCCGATAAACGTCGCGTCATCGCTATGTCCGAGTAAGATCGGACTATCCTCGCGTGCGACGACGATCCCTTCGTGACCTGCCGCCGTCACAGCAATCGCGTAACTGCCCTCAAGCTCATGAGTCGTCCGTTGGACTGCACTCAAAAGCGAGATTCCGTCGTGGAGATGTCTTTCGATCAGGTGAGGGATCACTTCGGTGTCGGTCTCACTCTCGAAAACGTGGGTCTCGCTGAGATCAGCTTTCAGCGCCTCGTAATTCTCGATGATACCATTGTGGACGACTGCGACCTCGCCAGTACAGTCTGTGTGTGGATGGGCGTTCGTTTCGGTCGGCTCGCCGTGCGTACTCCAGCGTGTGTGACCAATCCCGGCTGTCGTGCCCTCCGCGCGTGGCGCCGTGAGTTCATTGACCTGTCCTTCGGTCTTGGCGATGGTGACTGTATCGTCAGCGAGGGCGATCCCCGCCGAGTCATACCCTCGATATTCGAGGTTTTTGAGTCCTTGGTGGACGATGCGCCCTGTCTCATCTGGGCCGATATAGCCAATGATTCCACACATACGTGATTACCCCCGCTGGACGTGACTGTCGTCGTCGACGCGGCCCGACACGTAGGTCCCGCCCCCCAGCGTGGCGCCGTTCCCGACGATCGTTCCAGGGGAGATCGTGACGTTGCCGCCACCGGCCACGTTGTCACCGAGCAATGCCCCGAGAATGACATCTCGATGGAACGTCTCGTCAAGCACAACATCGGTTTGTCCACCCTCAATCGTGGTGTTCGGGCCGAGTGTTGTGTTCGAACCGACAATGCAGTCCGTCACGACTGCCCCACGCTTGAGTGTCACATCAGATAAAAGAATCGTATTTTCCACGATTGCACCGGCGCCGATACTGACGTTGTCGCCGAGACTGACACCACGCAAGACCGCTGCTTGGGGATGTATCACAACATCGTCGCCGATAACAGTTTGGTTGGCGACGACGGCCGAGGCGTCGATGGTGATGCTTCGACCCGCCGTCTCCGGTGTTCGCTCCGTTCCGAGAAGCGTACTGTTGACCGTCAGGAGGTCCCACGGCTTCGAGACATCCAGCCACGTTCCCTGATAGCGAACTGCTTCGAGCCGCCGGTCGTCGATATAGGAGGTGAGTGCGTCGGTGAGGGCCTGTTCGCCGTGGGTGTCGGTGCGGCGGATCGCAGCGAAGATTTCGGGACCGAAGGCGTAGACACCAGCGTTGATATAATTCGATGTCGTGCGGTCGGGATGTGGCCGTTCGTCAAGCCCAACGACGGTCTGTCCGTCAAGCTCGACAACGCCATACCGACTCGGTGCCTCAACACGGGTGATTGCCATCACCGGATCAGTCGTCTCTTGCTGTCGGTCAATGACTGCCTCAATAAGCTCCGCGTCGATGATCCGATCACCGTTTAACGCGATGAACGACTCGCCGAGGTGCGATTCCGCCTGCAAGAGAGCGTGACCCGTACCGAGTTGGGGCTCCTGAACGACGTAGGTAATGTCAATATTTCGGTAAGTGTTGCCGATGTGGTTCTGGATACGTTCACGGTTTGCGCCGACAACACAGATCACCTCTGAGAGTACAGTCTGGCTGAGCGCATTGAAAATATGTTCGAGAATCGGACGGTTCGCGACGGGAAGCATCGGCTTCGGACGGTTTTCTGTGAGCGGCCAGAGCCGCCGTCCCTTCCCCGCCGCGAGTACAACTGCCTTCATACACCCTGGTTTTCGTCGGTAGACATAGGCCTTTGGCAGATGCGCTGGGACTCTGCAGATCGGTAGAGTACTGAGGGAGTATAGCGGTAAAGGCCTCAGAAGCTCCTTTCGAATGACTCGATGAATTCGCTGGGTTCCTCAACCTTCAGCTTACGTGATGCGAGGCGAATATCTCAATTTTAACCGTCGGAGGGTATCAGAAGTCGTCTTTGCTAAGTGGACGACTCTTTTCGTGCCCAGCGGCTTCTCGTACCGCTATCGCGTATTGGACACAACCACAGCGGTGGCTGAACGGGGTTATTCTTCGCTTGGAGCGATCTTCTTGCCAGCTGAGTATAAAAGTCGTAACGCAGGCCTTAAGATACACCGACTGACAATCACGCAGTAATGGATACCGGCTGGCGCTATCGGCTCGCGAGTGTTCTAGGCGTGGCCGTGCTCACAGCCGTCGGAGTCGTCGCCGTGAACAACGGGACGGTCCAGACGGCGGTGACGTCGCTGCCAATTCTGTCGCGACTGCCGACGGATCCGCCGAGTGGGGTTGAGTTCTCGATGGAGGTGTTGTTGTCCGTCGCCGTGATAACAGGAGTATTCCTCCCGTTGTACAAGCCCCAGCCGCGACGAATCCTTGACATCATCGCACTAGCCCACAAGCGGGTCCTCGTCGGCGTATTCGCGCTCGCGACGATCGGCTACTTCGATTACACCTACCGGCTGCCGCGGCTCACGCTCCTGTTGTTGGCGCCGATCCTACTTTTCGTGCTGCCGCTGTGGTTCATCTGGCTCCGCCAGCCTGACACGCGAACGGAACGGGCGGTCGTCGTCGGCGACGATCCCTCGATGATTGAGCGTATTGTTGAGGCGTACGACGGGTCGATGTTAGGATACGTGACACCTCCGACTCCGTATCGATCCAGTGACGATCTCCCCGATCAGGAGTCGTACGGCGTCACCGACGGCGGACAGGCGTCTTCCGAACACGGGTACGTGGGCGGACTCTCCCGGTTCGAGGATGTGATCCAGAAGCACGGTGCCGACTCGGCGATCCTTGCATTCGAAGGTGCCGACCGTGCGGAGTTCTTCGGTGCATTACATACCTGTTACGAACACGGGATCAACGCCAAAACCCACGTCGATCATGTCAACAGCCTCCTCGTCAATCCAACGAACGACGAGGGACCGATCGTCGATATCGACCTCGAACCTTGGGACGTTCAAGACCGGATGCTTAAGCGACTGTTCGATGTCCTCTTTGCGGGGACCGCGCTGCTCGTCTTATCGCCGATTATCCTGCTGATCACAGTAGCGATCAAGATCGAAGGGCACGGCCCCGTGTTCTTCACCCAAGAGCGAACGTACAAATTCGGAAATACGTTTACTGTCTACAAATTCCGGACGTTGAAGCCGGTCGACGAGGACGTCGATCTCGATATCGACGGAAGCAGGCGGACCACCTTGGGTGATTTCCTCCGCGTAACTCATCTAGACGAGATACCACAACTGTGGTCCATCCTGACGGGCGAAATGAGTGTTGTCGGCCCCCGCCCAGCAATAACCGAACTTGAGTCTGACTACGAGAGCCAGGTAACTGATTGGCGACAGCGATGGTTCGTCAAACCCGGACTGACCGGACTGGCACAAATAAACGACGCGACCGGTAAAGAGCCTCAGCAAAAGCTCCGATACGACATAGAGTATATCCGCAAACAGTCGTTCACGTACGACATCCAGATCGTCTTGCGGCAGATCTGGAAGGTGCTTGAAGACGTCTGGGGTTCCCTCTATGACAATTAGGACATCAGCGATTTGAGTCCCTGTTGTAGCGGTATTCTCGGCTCAAAATCCATCTTGTCCCGTATCAGCGTGATATCCGCTTCACTCTCCGCGATATCTCCTTTCCGCTCCGCTATGTGAACGATATCTGAATTCGAATCTGATAGATCCTGGATTGTCTCGGCCAATTCTCGGATCGAAGTCGCTGAACCGGTACCGACGTTGTACGCGTATCCCGTTTCGTCCGTCTCGGCCGCGTACATATTCGCCCGCACGATATCGTCCACGTGAACGAAATCACGTGTCTGCTGGCCGTCGCCCTCGACCGTCAGATCTTCTCCGGACTCGGCTTGCTCTCTGAAGATACTTATCACGCCGCTGTAGTCTCCAGCCGATTGACGCGGCCCGTAGACGTTGAAATAGCGGAGGGCCACCGTTTCAATGTCATACAGCTCGTTGTACAGCCGCGTGTAGCGATCGACAGTTAGCTTCTCCAAGCCGTACGGTGAGCTAGGCTCCTTCCGGTGACCCTCGTCTATCGGCGTGTATTCAGGGTTACCGTAGATGGCACAACTCGACGCCACGATCACACGGAAGTCCCGCTGCCGAGCCAATTCTAAGATGTCTATCGTCGGTTCGAGGTTACTGGAGAAACTTCCGGGAGGATCTTCTATCGAGCGTTCGACGCTGACCTGTGCGGCCTGATGGAACACGATATCGACGCCCTGAGTCGCCCGTGACAAATCGTCCGTGCTACGAACGTCTCCGACGATGAGCTCTGCGTGCGCAGGCAGATTCTCCCGTGATCCGGTAGAGAGGTTGTCGAGAACCCGGACCTCGTTGTCGTCGACGAGCCGATCGACGAGGTGCGATCCGATGAACCCGGCTCCACCTGTAACGAGAACGGTCTGATCCGTTGGGCCCCTTTCAGTCATCGCTGTCCACCCGCGGGTAAGTGTTCGCGAGAGCGCGGCGGTAGCTCCGTATCGACGTTCCCGAGCGTCACCACAGTTGCGGACGTGTCAGCCGGCATCGCGTTCTTCGCGTCGTAGACGAAGCTCGCCCGGTCGCCGATCCGCTCCAGATCGAACGCGTCGTGATCCACGAGGAGAACGACCGCGTCGGCCGCCTCAATCTCCCCGTCGCTCACGGCGTCCACGATCGGGATCCGGGCTTCCTCGGGGTCGACGTGCGGATCGACGAGAGTCACGTCAGCGTGTCCGCGGAGACCCTCGAACACGTCGATCGCAGGCGAGTGCCTGGGATCACTGACGTTCGGCTTATACGCCGCGCCGAACGCCAGCACCGAGGCGTCATCGAGAGAGACGTCACGGGCTTCAAGCGCGGTAGTCACGCCGTCGACGACCCGGTCGGGCATCCTCTCGTTCACCTCGTGAGCGTGCTCGATGAACGGGAGTTCCGTCCCGAGTTCACTCGCCCGCCAGATCAGGAACTGCGGGTCGATCGGGATACAGTGGCCGCCGACGCCCGGTCCGGGCTCGAACGCCTGGAAGCCGAACGGTTTGGTCCCGGCCGCCTCGATCGCCTCCCACACGTCGGCGTTGAGCCGCTCGACGAGCGCGACGAGTTGGTTCACGAGCGCGATGTTCACCATCCGGTAGGTGTTCTCTAGGGTCTTCGAGAGTGCTGCCGTCTCGGTCGCGTCTACCGGAACGGTCTCGGTGATGGTCCCGAAGAGCGTCCTCGCAGCGTCCCGAGCGGTCGGGTCGTTGGCACCAACCACGAGTGGGATGTCACCGATCTCGTGGCCTCCGCCGGGGTTGAGCCGTTCGGGAACCATCGCGAACAACGTTGAGCCGGCAGCCCGGTCGGCGGTGACGATCGGGGCGACCACCTCGTTCGTCGCACCCGGATAGACGGTGCTGGAGACGACGACCAGCGTTTCGCGCTCGCCCGCCTGCTTGGCGACGGTTTTCGCGGCGGCTTTGATCGCTCCCATCGCCGGCTTTCCATCCGAGATGTCGGTGGGAACCGCGATGACGTACGCGTCACAGTCCGCGACGACGTCGGAAGTTGCCGCCGGGGTGAATCCGTCGTTGAGTCCGCTCGTGAGGTCGGCGTCGCTCACGTCGTCAACGTAGCTGTCTCGGGCCCGCAGGCGCTCGACTCGCTTCTCGGCGATGTCGAACCCGTGGACGTCGAACCCGGCCTCCACGAAGGCGAGGCTCAACGGCAGGCCGACATATCCAAGCCCGATCACGCCGATTTTAGCCTCGCGGTCGGCGAGGCGTTCCTCGACGCCCCGCATCAATCGATCACCTCGTCGGTTCGTTCGTCGATCACATCACGCAGGATCCAGTCGAGATCCGCTGTGGGGGATTGACCAAGCACGTCGCGGAGCTTCGAGACGTCTGGCTCGCGCTCGTCGGGCTCCTCGAAGTCCTCGTCGTACGCCTCCTCGAAGGGAATGTGTGTGATATCCGAGTCGGAGCCGGTGAGTTCGATGACGCGCTTGGCGAGATCGTTGATCGACGTGGGACCCGGGGCGCCGACGTTGAACACGTCGTCGTGCGCGTCGGAGGTCGTCAGGAGGTCGTGGGTGATCGAGACGGCGTCTTCGACGTGGGTGAAGCTGCGCGTCTGCGTGCCATCACCGTAGACAGTGAGATCGTCGCCGGCGAGCGCCTGTTCGACGAACGTGGGGATCACCATCCCGTACTGCCCCGTCTGCCGCGGCCCCACGATGTTGAAGTAGCGGCCGACGACGACTGGGAGGTCGCGTTCGTTGTGGAATCCCAGCGCCAGAAATTCGTCGGCAGCCTTGGCGGTGGCGTATCCCCATCTCGGCGAGGTGGTCGAACCGTACACGCGGTCGTCCTCCTCCGCGAACGGGACGGCCTCCGACTTGCCGTACACTTCCGAGGAGGACGCGATGAACGTCGGTGTGACGTCGCTCGCAGCAGCTTCGAGGACGTTTTCGGTCCCTTCGAGATTCGTCCGCATCGACTCTAGCGGATTCTCGACGATCGTCTTCACGCCGACGGCGGCCGCGAGATGATAGACGGCGTCCGCGTCGGCGACGAGGTCGGCGACGAGGGAACCGTTGCGAACGTCGCCGTCGACCGTTTCGAGACGGTCGGTGTCGAGGTGTGCGAGGTTCGACGCGCTCCCCGTCGAAAAGTCGTCGAGAACGACAACCTGATGGTCGGTCTCGGCGAGGAGGTGGTCGACGAGATGCGAACCGATGAATCCCGCCCCGCCGGTGATCAGAACTGACATCAATCGGAATAATATCCGTGGTAGGGCAACGTTAACCTTGTGTATTTCGCTGTTCTCTGTCGCGTATCGAGCACACTGGTGACGAGCGGTCGATCGAGTCGGCGCTGCGGAACTTCGCGATCGCGTCGGCAGTTATGTGATGACAGGACTTCGAACGGACGAAGGACTAGTCCGTGATCAGCCGCCCGTCTCGATCGCGTCGCCCTCTGGGTCGGCCGTCTCAGTCGTGGTCGCGACATCCGGATCCGTGTCGCTGGAGAGATGCCGTTCGGCTTCCTCGCGATCCTCGGGATAGCCCACGTCGATCCGCCAGCCGTTGAGACCAATGGCGTCGATTGTGCGGCCCGACTGGATGAGGAGGTCGATCGCATCGCTTATTTCGTACTCGTTGCGGTTCGAGGGCTGGACGAGGTGGCACGCGTGGAAGATAGCGGGCGAGAAGGTGTAGAAGCCGGTCATCACGAGGTTCGACGGGGGGTCCTCGGGCTTCTCGACCACGTCGGTGATCTCGCCGTACTGATTGGTGTCACAGACGCCGTAGCGGGAGGCGTCCTCCCACGGGACCTTCTCGACGAGGAAGGCGGCGTCCGCACGGTCCTCGCGCTGGCGGTGGACCACGTCTTGGAGGTTCGCCTGGAAGATGTTGTCGCCGAGCATCAGCATAAAGTCGTCGCTGATGTGCTTCTCGGCCGTGAGGAGGGCGTGGGCTAGCCCCTTTTGCTCGCGCTGGTGGGTGTAGGTGATCGGGACGCCCTCGTACTCGTCGCCGTAGTGATCGATGATGGCCTCCTTCATATAGCCGACGACGACGATGAGCTCGTCCGCGCCAAGCTCGATGAGCTGGTCGAAACAGTGGGTGATGAGCGGCTTCCCGTCGACTTCGACCATTCCCTTTGGCTTGTCCTCGGTCAACGGCCGGAGGCGCGTGCCCTCGCCGGCCGAGAGTACGACGGCTTTCATTATAGTACTCGGACGTTCTGTTTATTCGAGTATAAGGATTTGTCTTTTTGATCCTGTGCGTCGGCGTTGACGAGGACTGGTACCTTTCTTTGCGATCTTCGAATACAGACGAGAAATTCGAATCTTCGAGTTGTGCCGTGATCTGCGGATCGGGTAACAGCATCTCCTGAATACCGTCTTCGGGATCAATCGTCGGGTCGTACCCAAGTTCGTCTCGCGCCTTTCCAATATCTGCAACACTCTGTTCGATGTCCCCGGAGCGGCTTTCGGTATGGACAATCTCTGACGTGCTTTCAGTTGACTTCCGCATCAACTCAGCCAGCTCTCGGATTGAGATACTCGAACCAGTTCCGACGTTGAACGCTTCCCCGACCGCGTCCGTCTCCGCGGCCAGTAGGTTCGCCTGGACGACGTCGAAGACATGAACGAAGTCTCGCATCTGTGTGCCGTCCCCGTGAACGGTCACTGGTTCGTCGTTCACCAACTGGTCCGCGAAGATACTGATGACGCCGCTGTACGGTCCCCCTCGCTGTCGCGGACCCTACACGTTGAAATAGCAGAGAACAACCGTTTCGAGTCCATAGATATCGTGGTACGTCCGTGCCTGATGATCCAGATAGGGTTTATCGATACCGTAAAAGGTGAGTTCGGACGTTTCGGATCCGATTCGGCGACTGGGATACTCTGTGGTCGATCATATATGGCGGCGCTCGATACAAGGACGACGCGAACGTTGTTCTCACGTGCGGTTTCGAGGACTGACAGGGTCGGGGTCGCGTTCGTTGCGTGGGAGAGCGTCGGCCGCTTTACCGACTTGTCGACGCTGACGAGAGCGGCTTCGTGAAACACTAGATCTTTCCCGTCTATCGCGCGCTCGACGGTGTCGCGGTCGCGGATGTCTCCCTTGATCACGGTTGCCTCGGGATTGACCTTCTCGCGGTAGCCGGTCGAGAAGTCGCCAAGGATCGTTACGTCGTTGACTCCAACGAGCGCATCAACGAAATGGCGCCTGATGAATCCCGCACTACCGGTGACGAGGATGTTTCGATCCTCTGGGAGTAGCGGTCATACGAAATCTTCTCGGGTGAGTGTTTAATAGCCTCCGGGTTTGAGATCGGGGTTGTTTTGACCCTCCCCGGGATAGGACAGTCTAATGTCGCCGGAACCTCACATCTTTCACCTCATTACCCGACTCATCGACGGGGGAGCAGTCAACGCGCTTGTCCCGATAGCCACCGAGGTCGACGGCTTCGACGTGACCGTCGGATACGGCTCCGAAGTGGATCAACACAACGTTGAGGCGCTTCACGAGGCCGGTGTTCAGACGAAACAGTTCCCGCTGATCCGACACTACAATCCCGTCACAGCCGTCGGCGCGGTGTTCACCGTTGCGCGTTTCATTGATCGGGAGGGATTCGACATCGTACACACTCACAGTACCGAGGCAGGAATTATCGGTCGTGCGGCTGCGCGGCTCGCGGGCGCGCCACACGTGGTTCACACGATCCATGGGGTTCCGTTCGTGGAAGATCGGAACGACCTGTTGAACTGGTTCGTCGAACGATGTGAACGGGTAGCCGCTCGATGGACCGATGTCCAGGTTTCTATCGCCGACGTCATCGCTGAGGAGTACCTCTCCCGCGGAATCGGTCGAGAGGAGCAGTATTCGACGATCCGATATGGTATCGACCTTGACGAGTTTCGAGACGCGGAACCGGCGACGGATCTCCCGGGGACGGAACCTCGCGTCTTGATGGTTGGGCGGCTCGCGGAAGGCAAGGGGTTCGACGTCTTACTCGATGCTGCTGAACGACTTGAAGAAGACGTTTCGATACTGATCGCTGGTGACGGTCCGTTACAGAGTGATCTCGAAAAAGAGATCTACGACCGGGATTTCGGTGATGTCGTTCATCTACTCGGCTATCGAACTGACATACCCAATATGATGGCGGGCTCCGATATTCTTGTCCTCCCATCTTTCCGTGAAGGCACTCCGCTCGTGATCATCGAAGCGATGGCGGCCGGACTTCCGGTTATTGCGACGAACATTGCGGGAATCCCGGAACTCATCGACGACACGAAGACCGGCTACCTCATTAAGCCGGGTGATGCGAGTACGTTGGCTTCTCGAGTGGATGAACTCGCCCAAGACTCGGACCAACGTGAGATGTTGGGTCACGCCGGTCAGAAGCGATCGAATGATTTTGAGACTGGACGAATGGTGTCTGATTATCAGTCTTTGTACGCTGATCTAGTGTTATGAAAGATTCATCTAAGAGTATCGTAGCACAATAGAAGGTCGTAAGAACAAATGCTGTCTGTCTACATCCCCTAATCGCTATGGTGAAAGTGAGTGTGATCATACCAACCTATAACAGACAGGAAAAACTGCCGAGAGCGATCGATAGTGTACTTAAACAAACACATACGGATTTAGAGTTAATAATTGTTGATGATGGTTCAACCGACAACACTCAAAAAGTGGTTGAATCGTATACTGATAAAAGAATATCATTCCATAAACATGACACGAATATAAATGCAAGTGCTGCTAGAAACACTGGGATTGATTATACAACAGGAGAATATATTGCGTTCCTAGATTCTGATGACGAATGGAAACCAAACAAATTAAAATTACAGTTAGAAAAATTAGAAAATAAGGGTGACTCTTGGGTGGGCGCGTATTGTGATATTGATATCCAACATACTGGACTTTTAAAACCGATCCGAAATATAATACACAAAAATAATAATTTGAAAGAGGGGGATAAAGAATTAATAAAAGAAATTTTACAATTAGATTTGTTACCATTCACATCAACACTAATTGTGAAAAGCGATATAGTGAATGAAATATCTGGTTTTGATGAACGGTTTGAACGTCACCAAGATTATGAATTCCTTATCAGGCTACTACAAAAAGGGAAATTAGCTTGTGTATCAGAACCGCTCGTTAAAATATATGAAAGCGAAAATCCAGATCCTGAAGTCATACATCAAGCAAAAAAGTTGCTCTTTGACGAATTTTCTGATATTATTGAGGATCTTGAAAATGATGGGTATGATATTAAATCCCCCCACCATTTCCAACTATCTAGATTGTATTTTAGTACTGGTGAATTTAGGGAAGGAATGCGACAGATGCAACTCTGCAATTCAATAGAAACTAAAAAATATCCTCTCGTATTTTGGTCATCATGTGTGGGTTTATTGACTAAATTTAGTTTTTATGAGAGCTAGCCACTGGAAATGTACCTCTGCTGACGTGTCGACAACTCCTCCAACAGACGGCCGCTGGCGGAAGCATCCTGACACTCACCGGCTGTACCGCCCCGAACCTTCCCGGACGCTCTGATGGAGCGTCGGTTCCGAAACCATTCACGGACGACACGTACACCGCGAGCTACACGACGGCCGGTCGCTGGCTGCAGGGGGGCCACGACGGCGGCCGAACGGGGAACACGCCCTCCACAGTTCCACGGGGCGACGTCGACGTGGCCTGGTTTCGGCGTCCGGGGACCGAGCCCCATAGCGCAACGGCGCCGATCGCCGGCCTGAGCCGGGTCTACATCGCTTATGCCGAGTCGCCGGATGACGCCGAGAACTCGGAAGCCTACCTTGCGGGGTTCGACGCCGAGTCCGGCGAGCAGCAACTTGACGCGCATCTCGGAACGGGCCGTGCCGTCGGACTTGCGCTCGTCGATGAGACACTCCTGGCCGTCACGCGAGGCCCGGACTACGAGCAGGCGACGCTGACAGCACTCGCTCGCAACGACGGGGCGACCCAATGGACGGACACGACCGGACGTGACTGGCTCGCCAGCAGTTGTGGACGGCACGTGCTACCTAGCGACGCGAGACGAGGATAACGCGGTGGACGCGCCGGCCTACACGCTGGACGGCACCCAACAGTGGTGCACAGGCATCAAGGGAGAGTGCTACGGCACCCTTCGCCGACAGCGATGGGGTCTAGGCGGATTAACTGACGGCCGTATTGCGGCACTCGCTACGACTACTGGCGATCAACGGTGGAGCAAACAGATCGCCACCTCTGAGGAGTATTGTCCGGACATTCAGGGCACACCAACTGTCGCCGACGGCCGCCTGTATGTCTCGGGAATCACCGAGGGACTCGTCGCCGCCGATACCGCCGATGGTAATGTGCTGTGGCGGACGACCGTGGTCGACGAAGACTACGGGAACACGATCCCCTCACCAGCGGTCACCGCCGAGACGGCGTACGTGAATACCCAGCACGGTGGCCTCGTCGAAATGGATATCGCTGATGGTTTGATTCGGTGGCGCTCGGTCGAAAACGGAGACAATCAACCGTCTGCTGCCGGCGATGTGGTGTGATCGTTCCACGGAACGACTCTGTCGTTGCCTACGAGACGAGTGACAGCCGAGCGTGGACGATCGGGGTCATCGTCCCCGATATCGGGATGGTGGGCTATGTTATGGGCACAGACGTCGCACTAGGCCACGGGATATGCTATATCGGAATTGCCGATGGCCGGATCTACGCGATCGGGAGCCGCGAGTAATCGCCGGGCGACCGCGTATCGGTTTGAAAAGCGGGGGTTCTGTACTCGGTCGATGTTTTGTCTGGACACGACACATCCAGCGGTATGAGCGAGTACCTGCGGAAACTGGATCGATATGCGCAACATTCAGCGGGGAGCCGAGTCGTTTCTTGCGGATGGTCACGCGGGATTGTCCTCGACGACTTCGAACTGCTCACATCTAGGGAGTCAAACACTATACACTTACATCTATTGCGAGGTGAAAATCCCTACGAGAATGTAAGCTATTATAATCTCTCTTGATCAACGATCCTCTGTGAATAGAGATATTTTCAGAGGGATTTTCTCCGTTCTTTCTGGGAAAATTACAATCTTATTCATATCTTTAGTAACAACGCCGCTAATCGTGAGGTTACTCGGGCCTGCAGATTATGGCAATTACTCGTTTATTTTGTCGGTGCTCTCGATCTTAAGTATATTAATGATAACAAGCGTACGAACTAGTCTCCGTAAGTATCTATCCGAGAATATTGAGAATCTTGAGTGGGTTACAGCGGTGTTTGGATTCTTTGTGCATTTAGGAACCATCTTGTCAGTCATTTTTGGAGGCCTCATAGTTGCGGTAGTTATTAGTTTGAGGACAATTGGAGCTATTGAATCACCAATTAGTGAGTATCTCTTAATTCTCGTGTTAGTCTTATTCGGCAATCAAATACATGGAATTTCTTGGAGTTCCTTGATGAGCTATAATCTTGAACATTATGCTGAGGGATTAAATATCGGTAAAAAAGTTATATTCTATTCAGTAGGTATTGTATTATTACTCTTTGGATTCGGCGTCTTTGGTTTGCTCCTTGCTCATATACTTGCTGGTATTCTTACTGGTCTTTTCGGCCTTCTGATATTGCGGAATAAATTAGACCTGAAACAAGCTGTGTTCTCGCTCTCAGGATATTCTGAAATATCTATAGATCGTATGCTACGATATAATCTTACCTCAACTGTATTGATTCTATTGACCGCATCTTTATATCATACAGATATTATCCTCATAAGAGGAATCTCTGGAAGTTCAGAGACCGGACTCTATAAAGCAGCTCTTCAAATCGCTCAATTTCTCTGGTTTGCACCGACAGCAATTCACGCAGTCTTTGTACATTCAACTTCAGAACTTTGGGCAGATAGCCAAGTTCAGAGAATCACCGAGATAGCGTCATTAGCTACTCGTTACACTCTACTCTTGTCCGTATTGCTCGCAATAGGACTTGCAACCTTAGCCGATTCACTGATGCCGATATATTTTGGCCCAGAATTTAGCCGTTCTATCGTCCCGTTACTTGTGTTGTTACCTGGGACTGTTGGCTTTGCAGTTGCAAAGCCGATCTACGCTATTGGACAAGGTAATGGAAAGCTCCGAGTACTTATTATCGCGACCGGGATTGCATCGGCCGTCAACTTCGGACTTAATCTCATTCTTATCCCGAGATATGGAATTCTCGGTGCGGCAGTAGCAACCAGTATTGGCTATCTGTCAATGGTTTTTCTACATATTATGAGTGCTCAGATAATCGGATTTAATCCGATCAGAGACCTCCGATTTCTGCGGATAGCTTTGACATCTATCATCTCGGGTGTCTTTATATATGGTCTCGATAAGTTGATTCAAGGAAATATTCTATCATTAGTTATTATCCCACCGTCTGGATTTCTCGTATTCGCAGGTTTGTGTATAATTACAGGTTCTGTTGATCAAACTGAGATCCAAAAGATTCTCAGAAAAACTTACTCTCTTAAATAACCAAGGTCTTCAAGTTGTTGTTCCACATCGGCGCCGAGTGATCCTTCTCTCGTTTGAACCTCGGTCAGGCTCTTTGTATGGCTATTTAATTTGCTTTCCAAGGAATCATTGGAGTTCCCAATTTTGATGAATTTCTCCTGGTCAGGATATTGAACTCCTTTCTGTTCTTTTCCCCCATAGATGACGTACTGTTTTGCTGGAGGCAACCGCTCTAATTCTATACCTTTTTTTGGAGCTTCCGTATAGTAATCCTGATTTGAAATATCGTAATATGTATATGTAAAATCACGTTGGTCTTGAGCTAAATCGATTGCGTTTGGAGACCGTCCGGATTCCCCAATAAAGCCTAGAACAGTAGGATAAATGTCTATCAGAGAGGTTGGCGATGATATTCTCTTGTTCTCTAATCGTCCAGTCGGATCACGAATTAATAGGGGGACTTTGATCACAGAGTTATGGACTGAAAAGTGATGGCCAAAGATTCCATCTTCCCCAAATCCATCGCCATGATCTCCGAATACAATTAGGATCGTATCTTCCCAGATTCCTCTCGATTTTAGACTATTGACAAGTTCTTCGATTAATGTATCGCAATATCGGATTCCGCCTCGATATAGATTCTTGAATGTCTCTACTTGACGTTCAGGGGGTTCTATATCACCTGCTGCTACTTTCAGTCGGTTCGTACGACTACCATATATACGACTTTGCCAGAGCGCATAATTATATAGAAGGCTCAGATCGCTACGTTCAGAAAACGTCGTATGATGAGGGGCTGGCGGTGCGTATTTCCAATGAGCATCATTCAAGTGGATGAACCAGCAGAACGGTTCGTTGATTGAATCTGTCGCAGATATCGCCCTATCGATTGTTTTTTGACCTCCTTTGTCGGATTGTAAACTATCCGCAAATATTGATTTCCAATTTAGGAACTGTGTTGTTGTATCCCAGGTCTCTTTGAGAATAAATTCTGATTTGGGGGAGAATTCACCTACAGCTTCGGCAAACTGTCCTTTTCGTGATCTTTCCGAATTCTCCGATCTGGAAGCGGAATCAGATACCTGTTTGAATCCCCGCAAAATTTCGCCTGTGGCTAACCACCCGTTTTTGTAGAATGCTTTTGTTTCATAGCCATTCTTAGAAAGAATCTGTGCGAATGTAGGATACTCCCCAAGTATATCCTCTCCAGTCTCCACCCCGTGCTCTGGAGGAAAAAGCCCGGTGAAAATAGATGTGTGCACAGGGAGAGTCCAAGTTGAGGGGGATATTGTGTTATCGTAAATTGTTGATTGAGATGATAACGAATTCAGGAACGGTGTAGTATTCTCATCTGAATCCGACATAAATGAAGTAAAATCACTCCGGAGACTGTCGATTGAGATACAGAGTATATTTGGGTGTTCCATAGGGAGTGACTTATTTGGACCGGTATGAAACTTCTGTATTGATTACCGTCTGTGGTTCCCATTAGGTCAGTGGATAGTCACAACTGACGGGGTTAGGTTCACAGAAAGCGTCTGGATGGGTGTGTGTGAGATTTCTCTACCACCCAGATGGCCTCAGACCTCGAAAATTTAGCGGTCTACCTTCTGTTGGGACTTCCGCTCCCCGGAGTCGAAGCCGCAGTTTTCGACTCCGGGATCAAAAGTAGTCACCCAAGTAGCGTTGATCAGAAGTTGATCAAGGCCGTTCCCGACACCACTCTGAAGACGTACTCTGACGACTACACGTTCGAGCAGTTGCACACGATTCCAGCTGATCAACTCGAAGCCGCTGTCAACGATCTGCTCGCGGATCGTTTCGAAATACGCACAAATCTGTTCTTTCTCTTGATTGGGGATGAACTGGAACACACTTTGCCGTTGAGTGTGTAGAACCCGGTCGCTGGTGTCTCGATTTTCATCAGCGGCCGGGTGATCGTCGGCTCACTCACCGTGTAGAATCGTTGTGAATTGTCCTATGGTTGTGGGTGCGAAATATCGAAGAATCCGACCGTTGTTCCATCGTCCATCCGGACATCCTCGTCAACCGTCCATTCCTCTTTACTGTCGTCGTCAGATCGTTTGTTGTGTGGATCGTCTGCCTCATCCTCGTCGAATGCGTCGGCAACGCGTTCTCGAGGATTTCATCGGCATTATCAGGTTGATTTGGCCTCTCCGTACGTAGAATTGCGTACGAGAGGCCAAGATCAGAGAGAAATCGTGGCAGATAGTTCGGATGGAACTTGACATCATATCCCGTGTTCAACAGATGCTGAATCTCTTGTTTGTTCTGCGTTTCGCCTTCTTCGAGTCGTTCGATAAGACGCTTACGCTCGTCATCGCCGAGCTTCGGAGGCCGCCCGCCTCCGAAGTTCGGCGTGAGTTTCCCGAGTCCACCCTCATTCCAGCGTTTGGCCCAGAGATTCTCGGTTGATTGGGATTTTCCAACATCATCGGATGCGTCTTTGAGTGTTGCACCCTTGTACAGCCGTTTGATGAAGATGAGTCGCTTACTCATCTTCTCCTCGTCTGTTTGTGTGAGGAAGCGGTTGAGATCGTCCTCACTGAGGTGACGGACGATCTCTTTCTCCCGGTTAGTCATTGTTATGCTAACTCAGGACACACCTAATACTTCTGTGTACTACTATTGCTCGACCACGTCGCGGCCCTGCCGTTCGAAGTCGCTGGACTCCTTGCCGACCGTGGATTCTACAACGGCACGTCGATTGAGCGACTGATGCTGTGGCATCCAGTCGCTCTGCCGATCATCTGCTGTGGGAAACAGATTGCCGGGAAACTGGACACAACGGTCTCCTACTGGACGGAGTATGTGATGTACGAGGGAAGCGAGCGGGAACTGCGTTTCCCGCTCGCGGTCTGTGTCTTCTACCAGCAGGGAACCGTGGCAAACACGGCCTGCTCGTCCGAGCGTACGTGGCGTGCGATCGGTTAGATCGCACGCCTAAAGAAGTCAAATTCTTCTATGAGAAACTCTCTGCGATCGAGACAGTGTTCCAGACGATGCGCGAAGCGCGTGCGCGGACAAGTACGACTAATTCAGCTGTGCGGTTGTTGTTCGTCCTCGTGAGCTTCCTACTGCGGAATCTATGGTTGATCGTCTGATGAGGGGTGCTCGCCATGTATGGCGAGCACCCCTCATCAGGTTCCGTTTCGAGGTGTTTCGGGAGTGGATTGATCACGCTCTTGACGAGACGTTAGATCGGAAGTGGGAAGCACCGACTAACGGTGTCGGTATCCCAGCGACCTACAGCCAGCTAGACGCGGGCTGAAGCTACCCGCGTCCAGCGGTAGCCCTGTACGTAAGTGATGGCTTCGTCTCGTGTCTGGACTGACGGCGCTCTCACTGGGGTGAGAGCACCGTCTCTGTTGGACTCAATGAATCGGCCGCTCTGATCTCATTCATTTCTCTCCAGAAATTGAGTCAGCAATCAAAAACGATTGGAACTACCGACAATCTACAACCACCCCACATTTCTACCTTACCTGATAGGAACCAGCAGAATAGTTCATATCCTCAAGACGCGTAGGAAATCTTATCACGACGTGGGGCGGCAAGTTAGATAGTGTCGATGAGGAGCAGTTTCGCCAGCAATCGCGCACGGAAACGGATGTGAGGGCGGTCAAACGCCTCACGAGCGCTCTGCTGTATCGACAGGAAAAACTCACCGGCAGAGATTGAGAAGTTGCTCGGTTTCCCCGAACAAACGGTGTACGATTGGCTTGCCACCGTCGCCGAACCGAGCCCACCACGCTCGGCAACTTGTCTCGTGCCAGCCAACACACCAGACTGACCGACGAACAGGGGATGAGCTGACGGCGACGCTCGCTGCGTCGCCGTCTGCGGCGGGCTACGACGAACCCGCGCGGACGTCCCAGTTCGTCCGTGATCACCTTGCCGACGCGTTCGACGTAGAGTACTCCCTGGCGCACATGTATCAAGTGCTGAAGCGGGCGGGTGTCTTACCAGACAGCCCGCCCGCGCCACTACAAGGCAGATCCAGCCTGGCAACGAGAGTGGCGTGCCGAGTTCAAAAAAGTGGCTGACGCTGAAGGCAGTCTGCTACACGACCGTCGTCATCGACCAGCACACGCAAGTCATCAAGACGAAGTAGACACGGGGACGGTTCCCGGTGAACTCGCGCCCGAGACCGAGACTTTCGAGCGGGCGAACGTCGCTTAATCTCTTGGGTGTGGTCACCGATGTCGGTGACTCCTACATCACCACGGTCACGGGCCGGTTGACTAGCGAAGTCTCCAAGCACTTTGTTCGACTGCTTCAGCAGGAATTCGGTGAGAAGTTAGCGATCGTCTTGGTCAACGCTCCGTACTTCATTGAGCGATCATTCAAGAAGCAGGCTGCTGCCGACGGCCTGCTTCTTGTACCTACCGCTGTATTCGCCGCAACTGACCCCGTTAGAACAGTGTGGCGACAATTACAGGCGAAACGCGCCAACCGCCTATTTCGCTCAATCAACGAACTGACCGCGTATCTCGATGAGGTGCTTCCAACACTTGTCTCGCCAAGAATCTATGAGTATCTCTGCTGACCCCTATAGTGCCCTCTAATATGTGTTGTTAGGTGGGGAGATCCTACTTCGATGCCCGTAAAAAGACCTCTCTTCCACGCTGAGAGATCTCCGTGACTTCGGAGCCAGCATCTATGAGGAGTGTCTTGACTTCAGATGCCTCTCTACCGAAGTCCCTGATTTTCTCCGTATGTACTTCGACGTACACCAGTCGGCAGTTCTCGCGAAAAATTGAACCGGAGTACGGAGAGTTCGACACTCTCGACGTCGATCTTCACGACTGTCGGTTTCGGCAGCTCGCGTTCTTTGATTATCGAGTCGTCTCTGGCAGTCTCGACTCCGAGAGTGCGTTCGTCATTGCCGGTCGCGGTGGTGTGGTCATCTATATCCGACTTTGTCTCCTCATCAAGCAAAGTATATATGTATTCAAGTCGCGTTTTTTGACGAAGAATATCGAATATGAGTGGAAAAAACTGGGAGCTAACTAGAGGTTGCCTCTCGCATCTATTTTATATATTTATCGCGCTCCCAATATTCACTACTCCAAATATGAGACAGATGTATTATATTGGACTGATCGGTGTCTTCTTACTATCAATATACACAATTATGATTCATGAATATCTATCCATATCTAAAAATTTCCTTTTTATGATTTCCTTATATATTATATTTATTATTTATTGCGGATTTTCACTGACATGGACTTCTTCTACAGAGATAGCAATTATAAAATTTTTCGATTTGCTAATAGTTCCGATCGCTTTAATATCATATCCACAAATATCTGTGATGAAAAAAGGAGACATCAATACTGTACTGACATTGATTTTTTATATTTCGATGATTGTTTCGACCCTCATCATTTATAGTAGTGCTTTGTTGGGAGATCCACTTACTATCTTCAACACAACCCATATTAATATAGGTAGATCAATTGGATTAGGACTACCTATCGGCATATATTATTTATCTAATAAACATATGAATTCAATCACGGTCGTGACTGGATTGTTTGTTATATTAGTATCTTTAGTTATGATTGAATCAAGAGGGCCAGCGTTGGCTGCAATTTCTTCATCGATCCTCGTAGGTTTTTATTGCATTTCAACCCGAATGGGATTATACAGATCAATATTATCTGCTCTCAGTATCCTTCTATTAATGATAACAAGTTGGTTCTTCGGTATGTTCACAACACTTTCGTCGGACATAGACCTAGGGGATTTTTCAGTACTCGTCAGTGGTAAGTTAGGTTCCTCAGCAGAACTTCGTATTGAGTATTATTATAATGCTTTGGATATGTGGGCGAATTCTCCACTCATAGGTAGTGGATTAAGTGGATACTTTGCACAGTATGGTACATTTCCACATAACATAGTTCTCGAAATTGGTGCCGAGCTAGGCTTAATCGGAGTTATACTATTCGGATCATTTATCATATCTGGATATAAGTCAATCCGAGCTCAAAGCAGATCTACGCTAGGAATAGTGCTACTCGCTATGATTGTCTTTGCTTTAGTTAATGCTTCTGTATCATCAAGTCTGCCAGGACAGAGGCTACTCTTTTTTGCTCTTGGGTTGGCAGTATCCCCTGCATTATTCCGATGAATCAATATCGGATAAAACCCTATATTCACAAGTCTTCAAATGACATATGATCTCATAAGAACACAGGACTTATTCATATGAAAGAATATCTAGCTGAAAGGATGTCAGATACACCTACGGTGTCTATCGTAATGCCTACATTAGACATATATGAGTACCTGCCCAAGACGATCCCGGCGATACTAGAGCAGACGTTTTCTGATTTTGAATTTTTAATTTTGGATGGCGGATCGACAGATGGAACGGTTGAATATATATCAAATTTAGACGATTCACGAATTCGAACGTTCAAAAATTGCGGCAGTATTGTAGAATCTCTTAATAAGGGTGTAGATGAATCTAGAGGAAAATATATCGCTCGAGCAGATGGAGACTCAGTTCCAGAAATTAATTGGCTTGAGAAATGCGTAGACTTTCTTGAAACCAATCCGGACTATGCTGTCGTAGGAACACAGGCCAAGCGAGTCAGGCCAGATGGATCGACTTCTACTACCGAGATGCCAACTAATCACAAAGAGATCACATTGACTCTTCACTGGAAGAATCCTATGGTACATCCATCTGTAGTGATGAAAAAACAAGCAATTAAAAAAATAGGTGCATATAGGGAAAGACACTGGGAAGACTATGATTTATTTATTAGATTAGCTAATAGATACAAACTTGGAAATCTTTCGGAAGTTCTAATAACTGAATATATTCGTAGAGATAGTATTGTTAACTCAACGTCAACAATAAGATGGTTTGCTGCTAACCTACGCTGTAGTTTCTTTGCGATTCAAACTACAGACCACTCTCTGATAGATGTTCTACGATCAGGTAAGCAGATCGCAATTCCAGCAGTATATGCATATTTTAAGGCTTCAGGCTAGCGCTGGGCAAACGTCTTCTGGAGGGACAAACGCTGGTAGCGTTAATTATAGTAGCGTTTGCAACTGATTACTCATTCGACCGCACGACAGCGTGCGGTCGGCTGTGCACATAGTGGCAACGGCTACTATAACTTCGGGGAGTGTTTCTCAGTACCGATGACGTAGAGTCTGGGTGGAAGAGATAAGTGATTATCGCAGTAATCATTATTCAGAGTATGACCTTCTATGACCGGACGGAGGAACTCGACGCCTCGACACGACGTTCGAGTCGCCAGGCCACGACTTCTACGTGGTCTACGGTCGGCGTCGCGTCGGGAAACCCGAATTCCTCAAGGAGTTCTGTGCCGACCAGCCGCATGTCTACTTCCTGGCGGTCTAGGAAGCCGAAGATCGGCAGCGCGAGAAGTTCGTCGGGAACGTCGCCGACTACTTCGACGACCGCGTGCCCCGAATCGACGGTTGAGACGAGCCCCTCGACTACCTCGGCGAGAAACTCGCCATCGAACGACTCGTCGTCGCCATCGATGAATTCCCCTACCTCGTGGCAGAAAACGACTTCCTTACGTCCTACCTCCAGTCGTTCGTCGACGGGCAACTCTAGGGAACCGATTCGATGATCGTGCTGTGTGGCTCCAGCGTGAGTACGATGGAGTCAGGGTGTTCGACTACGAGAGTCCGCTGTACGGTCGCCGTACGGGTCAAATCGATGTGCAGCCGTTTTCTTTCCAGCAGGCCAGGGATGTCATCGCCTACGATATCGAGAACTCGATCCGGTCGTTTGCGGTCACGGGTGGCACCCCGATGTATCTCACCCTCTTCGACTACGATCACCTCCTCCCGGAGAACATTCGGAGGCACATTCTCTCTCCGACAGCCCGCCTCTACAACGAGCCCGAATTCCTCCTCTGCACGGAGTTACAGAACCCGCGCGATATATGAGTATCCTCGAGGCGATCGCAACCGGGCACACGACACCCAACGAAATCGCGGGGGCGACCGGCATCGATTCGGGGCCGTTGTCGAAGTACCTCCAGACCCTCCGGCGGCTGCGGTTGATTGACCGTGAGGTGCCGGTGACGGCGTCGGCGAAGCAGTCCAAGCGGTCGCGGTACCAAATGGCCGACGAGTTCCTCCGGTTCTGGTTCCGGTTCGTCGAACCGAACCGCTCCAGCATCGAAGAAGCACCCGACGCCGTCTACGACGGAACCATCGAACCGAATCTCCCCGACCACGTCGCAACGGCGTTCGAGGCCGTCTGTCAGGAAGCTGTCTGGGTAGTGATCCGTCGTGGCGAACTCGAGTCGTATTCCGAGGTCGGGCGGTGGTGGTACGGCGAAGACGAGATCGACATCGTCTGGCTTGCCCCGGACGCCGACCGGATTCTGTTCGTGGAGTGTAAATGGACGAACGGGCCGGTTGGCGCGGCTCTCGTGTCGACCTGCGGGAGAAAGCCGAGCGTGTTCGCTGGGAACC
The DNA here is from genome assembly GCF_023703775.1 of Haloplanus sp. GDY1. NCBI lineage: Archaea > Methanobacteriati > Methanobacteriota > Halobacteria > Halobacteriales > Haloferacaceae > Haloplanus > Haloplanus halophilus. Next base: position 151,481 of record NZ_CP098515.1, read on the forward strand.
GGACACGCAAGACGAGGAATTTGCGGTGTTCTCGAAGAGCGGATTCGTCGATGGGCTCGCTGATGACGTAGATGAAGACTGGCCGCTGTTTGGGCTGCGCGGAATGAGAGCTCTTCTGTAGTCGAACTACGCAACAGGCCGAAGAGAGCGGTCTAACATCCTCCCACGGCTAAACAGTAGTTGCTGAAGTGGGAGAGAATCGATTGTCGTCGCGGTCGTTGTCCCGATATGGTCGCGTTCCCGACTGTTCCGATCTGTTCGTCGGATTCAGCTCAACGATCACTCCGGCGAACGTCCATCTATTCTCACTCTGGGACGTCGCAGATATACTCACTCCGTTGACACTCCCTCTATCTCTTCACCGAGGCCTCGAAGTCGATCAGTCGCGCACGGTATCCGCTGCGAGCTCCTCTTGAGTGCCGTCACAACGAAATTTTACCAACGTGACGTCAAACTGAAGGCGGATCGAGTCGCTGAACGACACCATCGAAATCATCGTCGAAACTCAGTATCTGGTCAATCCTGTGTTGATTTGCAACGGCGACGGTGGTTACGTCGATGAAGCTCAACTCTTGGTCGGTGTCCTGCTCGAACACGCCGATCGCGTCGGCGAAGATGGCTGGTGACAGATAGAGTAACTCCAAAACGTGAGGATACTCGTCTTGACCACGGAGACGGCCACTCAATCGCTTGGCTACGGCGAACGATCCCGTCCACTTTCGGGTCACCGTGATCACTTCGTCGAACACATACTCAGAGAGGTATAGATGTCCCAATTCCCCCGTAATCAGTTGCAAACGCTACCATAGTAGGTTTGCCCGCGTCGTCACTGCAGCGGCGTCTCGAGAGCCGCTAGTCGTCGCGCACGGTAGAATCGGACCCGTCGCGTCAGGATCCGCCAGCAGACGGCGGCGACCGCCGCCCCAGCTGCGTTCACGAGCAAGTCAACGATGTCGGCGGTTCGCGTTGCAAGCGTCGACTGCAACAGCTCGATTCCTGCACCGTATCCGACAGCGAGCAGAAACACCGCAAGCAAGACAGTTCGATCACGCCACGGACGCCCCTGGAAGGCGTACGCGAGCGTGACCGCGAGTCCGGCGTAGGCGAGTCCGTGGAGCCACGTCCCGTATCCGAGCACGCCGAACGGGCCGGTCTGGAGCACGCCGCTTCCCGGGGGTGTAAAGACGGAGTAATACAGGATCGTCGCTGCGACCGTGAGGACCATTCCCCACCGGAGCGACCGCGGCACGAGCGGGACGCGAACGTGAACCATCCTATCCGGAAGGTCCCATGAGACCGACTAAAGCCTGCGGTTCCGACAGGAGTGTCAGTTGTCTCTCGTCCGTCCCTACTCGAGGCCACGATCGCGCATTACTGTCGCCCCCGGCTCAACGCGCACGTCACTTCCGAGCTTCACGCCCGCGTTCAGACTCACGTTGATGCCGGTTTTCACGCCGTTGCCCAGCACAACACCGAGTTTCCGACGCCCGGTGTCGACGCGTTCGCCCTTGACCGTCATCTGGACCGACTTGTCGTCGTGGCGCAGATTGGCCACTTGCGTGCCGGCACCCAAATTCACATCACGCCCGAGTATGGAATCGCCGATGTAGGACAGGTGTGGGACCGCCGCGCCCGAGAGCAAAATTGAGTTCTTCACCTCGACGCCGTGCCCGGCGTGGACGCCGGAGCCAATTGCTGTTGCCCCACGCACGTACGCATTCGGCCCGATTTCAGCGTCCGATTTCACGACAGCAGGCCCTTCAATAACGACTCCGTCTCGGACAGTTGCGTCCTTCTCAATGACGACGTCTCCCTCTACCCGAGCGCCGTCCGCAACCTTCCCGCGAATATCCCGCTGGATGTCTGCGAGTATCCACTCATTCGCTGTCAGCAGTTCCCAGGGTCGACCGACATCGAGCCACTGGCCGTCGTATTCGACCACCGAGATGTCGTGATCGTCGTTGAGGAGTCTATCAAGCGTTTCGGTAATCTCGAATTCGCCACGCTCGCTCTGTTCCGTTTGATCGATATACTCGAAGACAGCCGGCTCGAACGCATAACAGCCGACGTTCGCGAGATCTGTCGGGGGATCGGACGGCTTTTCGACGATCTCTTCGAGCGAGCCATCCGGAGCAACCGATACGACTCCGTAGGCAGTTGGATCCGAAACAGGCGTCGTTGCAATCGCGTGTCCGTGAGCGTCCGCAAGGGCGTTCGGGAGTGTCGAGTTGACGAGCACATCGCCGTTGAGTACGATAAACCGTTCATCAATCACAGACTCTGCTTGTTCAATCGCGTGTGCCGTACCAGCCGGCTCGTCCTGCTCAACGTAGGTGATTGGCGTACCACGATACGCATTCCCCAGTTTCGCTCGTACGTCGGCCCCCCGATAGCCAATCACAACGACGAACTCATCGACGACATCGAGACACGTGTCGAAGACGTGTTCGAGAAGCGGCCGACCACCGGCGGGAAGCAGCGGTTTCGGTTGAACGTCAGTCAGCGGCCGCATTCGGGTTCCTTGACCAGCTGCGAGCACCACTCCGTACATACACTCTCCGATCTGGGAGCGATCCCTAAAGAGGTGAGTGTGTTCTCTATCAAGAACCGGGCCTGGTGTTGGTTGCTACCCAACAAACTAGAACGCTCGTCTCCCCCCATAATGACAGTAAATTTGTATTAGTGACCACAACTCAACCTATGCTGTCGCCAGCGAGGATATTGGTTAGATATGATTCCACTCTAAATGACAAAATATAAATATTCCTTCCCTCAATTTATATATTATACATCTGCAAACAAAATACGATGGAAGCTCTGGTCTGTTGGCGGCAACTCATTCATCGATTTCTTTGGAACGGGTCGCGCTCTGCGGAAGCATCGAACATGGAGGGAATTCGAACTGGAGAAAAGGCGTGTGCTGTTCACCAAGACAGTTATAGCAAATCCAGAGCAGGGAAGCACTATGAGGGAACGTCGAAAAATCTGGTGGTCCAATATCTGAACCGTTCTCCTCGAGAGCTAGTCCTGTCTGCAACGACGGCGCTGTCTACGAAGATCCGGGAAGGATCCACAGAGTACGCAGTA